>CALABM010000236.1 GCA_937885815.1 uncultured Verrucomicrobiales bacterium
TTCGAACTGGATTGGCTGTCAAAAAAAGCCAAGGAGTTGGGACTGTAGCGCAACGTCGCCAACTCCTGGAAATTGAAGGGAAGCCCCTTCGCGCAAACGCCAATGTGAGTTGCTGGGATTGGCTCGCAGCAGCACATACTACAAGAAACGAGTCCCGAAGGATGAGCCAGCTGCCGAGCGAGCCATAGAGCAGCTTTACGAGGAAGATGCGACCTTAGGTAGACGCCGCCTGCCGGTTCTGTTGCAACGAAGATATGGCATTGAGATAGGAGCGAAGAAATGCCAGCGGCTGAAGAAGAAGCTGGGATTACGCACTCTTTATCCCCATCGTGACACTAGTGCGCCGAATCCCCGAGCAGAAAAGGAACCATATCTGCTTAAAGATAAGGAAATCAATGAAGTAGATCAGGTATGGACCAGTGATATCACCTACATTCAGATAGACCGTTGCAACTACTATCTTTGTGTAGTGATGGATTGGGAGAGCTGCTTTGTGCTGGGCTGGAGCATGGGGCGGCATATGGATGTAAGGCTGTGCCTTGATGCCTTAGACATGGCGTTGAAAAGTGGGCGCTGCCCCAAAATCTTCAATACCGACCAGGGAAGTCAGTATACATCCGGAGACTGGAAAGAAGCCATTCGCGAGAAGGGCATAAAAATAAGCATGGACGGCAAAGGGCGCTGGGCCGACAATATCATCATGGAGCGTTTCTGGAGAACCTACAAGCATGAGTTCTTCCTGCACCGAGAGCCTAAGAGTCTAGAAGATGCGATAGAAATGACATCTGCGTCGCTTCAAAATCGCGCAAAAAATGGATTGACATCAGATGGTATAGAATGATATAAAAATTATACACGCCAGATGTACACAAGTGAGGGGGCTTAAATTGGCTTCCTAAGTGTCGAAAGAATGGCGCCAGTTTAAATATATTAGTTATGAAAAGAACAAAGTATTTGTCCACTCTGTTGCCGATGCTTATGATGTCAGTTCAATCTCATGCAGCATCGGATGGCTATAATTACTCATCGTACAGTACTTTCCACCACACCTACGTAGATGGTAAGGTAACAATCACCGCAGGCGAAGGTGATTATAGTACATTTGACATGTACACACATACGCTGGATACAAACATCACGGTAGATGATGGTGTTATAATGGGCGGTTCTCCCAATGGAGTAGTGAGTTATGACCCCTCCAAGAATACAGGTGTGGAAAGCGTATCACTTACCATAAATGGAGCGACCGGGGTGAAGCAGGTCCTCGGTGTTGGCTTCAGAAGCAGCAGCGTTTCCGAAAAGGTTGATATCACAATGAACAGCGGTGATGTTGATGTTATTATCGGTGGTGTGCAGTACGCCAGCGCTGCTAATGCTGTGGGCTCGGGTGTAGGAGTTTTTGCGGCCAAGCCCGGCGATATCAATATTACCATCAATGATGGTAATGTTGGAGAGGTGCGTGGTGGTAACAATACATCTTCTTCCCTCATTAAGAATGCTGTGGCAGGGTTGGATGATGAGGCTTATGCAGCTCTCATGGCCAACAAGCCTTGGTCTGTGGGCGGTGATATTACCATTGCAGTTCACGGTGGTACGGTAGGTGAAATTCAGGCCGCCGGTGGTTCTTGCCATTCTGTAGATGGTGGTGTGAATATTCTGGTTGATGGGGGTAAGATAACAGGTGATATCGTTGCGGGGCCTCAAAACATTCTTGCTGAAGTAGGAGGTTCATCTTCTGTGGTGGTGACTGGCAATGCCAAGGTTGAGGGTAGTATCTACGGTGCGTTCATTGACAATGGAGATATCTCTCAGGGGGCAGCTCCTACCGTGAAGGGTGATGTTGATATCGAAATCAGCGGCAATGCCGTGGTGGATGGTGATGTGTATGCTGCTGGTAATGGCGGCAACGTGGAGGGCAACACCGTTGTTTCTCTACAAGACAACGCTGTGGTAAAGGGTACGGTGTCCGGTGGCGGTATCGGTAATGCTACCGTGGGCAAGACCACTACTCTTCTGGTAGGTTCGGCCGATAAAGCATACACCGGTTCTGTAGGAGATGTTACCGGGTTCGACCAGATTGTGGTGACGAAAGGTTCCGCCCTCCAGATAACGGAGGGTAATGTCTTCGCCACAGGTAGGCAGATTATCACACTTTCAGCTGAAAATTTGCGCAAGGCTGCTGTCAGCGGTGCTTACGCAGATGTGGAGAGTCATCTCAGCATGACTCTCCTCTCCAACGGCAAACTGGCAACGGGTAGATACACGCTGGTGCAGAGTGGAAATACTCCAACTGGGTGGAATGCAGACAGCGTAACCGTTAATGGCATTGCTGGTTATAGTGACCTGATGTGGAACGGTAACACGCTTTACCTTTACTATGCTGCTGTAAATCCACAGATTGGTAATGCTGCCAACTGGGGTGTATTTAAGTCTTCTCAGTCGTTCATCGGCATGCTGAGAGGTAAGTATGCCAATGCTGTAACTTTGGATGCTCCTTCCTCCGGTAAAACGACCGCTTGGGGTGCTGTGTATGGCCATGGGACTCGCATCAGTTCTGTAGGTGCAAATTACAGCCTGTACGGTGCAGCCATTGGAGCGGAGCACCGTATATCCACCCGTAGCAGCGTGGGCGTGGCTTTGGGCTATGATTGGGGGCGAGTGTCTCCATTCAACGAAAGTGCAGTGAAGCAGGATACCCTGCACTTGGCACTTTATGGCAGCGTTGGTTCTTGGAATCTTGGAAAGGGTTCTCTGTCAGTTGACTGGTCGCTGGCTTACGGTGATACCACTTCTGAGCATGATGAGATTGCCGGAGATTGGGAACAGGAAAGCCTTCAGGCTGACGTGCGCACGACCTACAGTCGCTCTATCAACAATCGCACAACGGGTTCTGCTTTTGTGGGTATGCAATACTATGCTCACGAGGATGATACGGTTGATGGACTGGATATCTCCTCCATGCAGAATTTGCGTATGATGGTAGGTGGCGGGCTGAGCTATCAGATGACTCCGCGCACTACTGTATGGGGTGAACTAGCCTTTTATCATGACGTGATGCGTCACAACTCAAAGGTAAACATTAGCGATACGGCCTTTAAGGGCACTAATCCCGGCCGTACTGGTGCCATATTGAGCGTTGGTGCTGATTATGAAATCAACAACCGCTGGAGTGTTCAGGGGAGCTACTCTTTCGATGCTGCTGAAGACTGCAACAGCCACAATGTAAATGTAGGTGTCATTTACAAGTTCTGATAGATTGAATAATCCTGTAGCATTGCCGGATATCCTTCCGAGGATATCCGGCTATTTTTGAATCATCGATTGACGTAGTCCAATGCAAGGCTGAGCGTTTTTTCGTCAACAAGCAGCTCATAGTATAAGGCGAGTCCCGCAATTATGCTGAACTCCAGACTCAGACGCTCGTTCTGCGGGGCGAGCTTGGAGATATTGCGAATGTACTCGTCCTGAGCTTTCTTGAACTTAGCCTTGTTGCGCTCGTTCTCTATAGCGTCTTGGTACTTATCCTGCACTTCCATTGTCTTGTCGAGGGAGGCTCGGAACTCGCCCCCCTTAGCTTCGAGTGCCTCGCGGATTTCTTCTTTGTTTGCGTTAATCATGGTGGTATTGTTCAGGTTAAGCTTTCCACACCTTGGTCTGCATGTAGTAGGTGCCATTCTGGAGCTTGGCTCCGCGAATCGTGTAGTTCTCTTTCTGTACCTCCTTGTAGTATAATGGCACCTGATTTTTAGACAACAGTTTAAGCCCCCTTTTTCTTGTGCAAAGTATCGTGAGCGTGTATAATCCAACCAACACACAGACATGCAAAACGAAAAAATACACAAGTGTGATATAATACCAAACATGGAGATTTTATTAAAAATAAGAGATGGAAATATTTTGAATAATAACGAAGTGGTTTTAAAACAATCTGGCATGTGTGAATATATTTTTTCATACAATCAAGCTCGATTTATAATAAAAGAAAAAGTTTCAAGATTACAGCGATTCCTTGGCCTGAGCACTTATTATGTATTCAGTAAAGAAGACATAATTAGAAGTGTTGGATATTTCAAAATGCAAGGTGTAAGAAAACTGGAAATCAATTTAATGAAACCCTCTCGGCATTTTTTTAAAAAAATTTACTTAATACGTTTGTTTTTCTTAATCAAACGTGCGTTTAAAATTGAATCGACCGTATATTATTATCAAAGGAAAGAAAATGAACTCCGTTTGTCAAGTGACTTTGTAATAGATGAATTTGATATATTGTCTGGATGTTTTATACTTTTACAACTCAATCGAATAGGCTCAACAGATGTGCCTCTAGATTGCGATGCGTGATTTACCATCTGTATGCGAATAGTTTTGCTATTGTTCAATCTTTGTGTATGTCAGGCATGAAATGTAACTGGGGAGAAAGTCTCCAATGAGCCGCTGACAGAACGGAATCAAATGGACAAAGGCAACTGCGTTGTAGTATTCCCATTACAATACACGACAACATTCATTCCTCAATCGACTCGAAGTAATTGCAAATATGTAATGTTAACACATTTTGTAAAACTCTGATAACAAGTCTTTTTCGAATCTGTCTACAACCCGTTATGAGTCGAGCCGAATTTTAGGACAATTTTCAGAAAATAGCACCAATTTTCACAAGTTATTTATATACAATCTCAAGGGAACGTGTTTCCAGATAACGAGAGAGGTGAGTATTATCGAAGT
>CALABM010000237.1 GCA_937885815.1 uncultured Verrucomicrobiales bacterium
AGCGCCAATAGATACACGTGGTTTATCCTTGCGGTCTTGACGAGCCCAACCAAAATATGGAATCACGGCAATCACCTTGTATGCACTAGCACGCTTTGCAGCGTCGATAGCAAGCAGCAGCTTTAGGCATTCGGCTCTGCCGCTGGCAGCAGCGCGGCAGAGCGGGGGTAGACCGCCGGGATCCGGCAGTGATAGGGCGTCTTCCTCAGCTGTAAGGGCCTGAGGTATTTCTTCGGGGCGGTTCCGGATGATGGCGAGGTACAGCGGAGAATATCCGGCGGTAATGGCACCGGGTGTATTGAGCATGAGGCGTATACATTCTGCGTGGTCCTGACGAATGGCTTCGCTGAGGGCTGTGCAGCCGTAATAGTCTTCCAGCTCGGTGTGGATGCCGGGCATAGAGAGTAGGCGCTGTACGCAGTCTGCATGCCCGCCATGGCAGGCGAGTATGAGCGGGGTGCGGCCGTTATCATCCGTCACTTCTGTGGAGGCGCCTGCTGCCAGTAATAGGCTGAGCTTATCATGCTCTCCGCGTGCTGCGGCACGCAGGAGCTGCTCGGGGTATTCCTCCGGGCGGATGTTTTTTTGGCTCAGGGTGGCAAGGGCTGTGGTAGCATCCGGTATGGCTGCGGTGGGCTCCTCTGTGTGGGTAATCTGAGGCCCCGGAAGCTCGAAAAGCCAGTCCTCCGCGTTGGACCAACGGTCTGCTGGGTGGATACTCAGTGCGCGGTCTATACCGCTCAGCAGGTCTGCAGAATAGCGCGCCTGTAGTTCTTCCCGGTGACTCAGCGGTAGGTAATCTTCTTTACCCTGAGCGCGCAGTACGGCGTTGGGCGGGGTATGGCCGGTAATGAGGGTGTGGAAGGTGGCTCCGAGCGCGTAAATATCAGCCGCGAGCGTGCCTTTCAGGCTGCCTCGGAGCTGCTCGGGGGGCATGAAGTCCTTGTGGTGCGTGGCGGCGAAGCCGGGCGCAGCATCCACGAGAATGGGGGTGCGGCCATCATGCAGCAGGATGTTGCCGGGGTGCAGGTCATGGTGGGCGAGGCCTTCGGTGTGCAGGTAATCCAGCCCGGCGAGGATGTTCCGCAGCAGGGGGAGCAGGCGGCTCTCGGATAAGCGAGCAGGCGGCGGTAGTGCACGCTGAATGTTGGGGGCTTCCACGTATGAGCTAACGAAGTATGCCGTGCCCAGCTCTTCGAAGCAGGTTACTCCCGTGGCAAGATTTGGGTGGCTCAGCTGTGAAAGTATGCTGGCATCCTCTAGGAAGGCTTCTAGTGAGTGTTGCCACTGCTCTTTCTGCAGCTCTTCGGCATGGCTTACACGCATGGCGATGGAATGGCGCTGGGTGATGCCGGCGGGGAAGTGCTCTTTAATGACGACGAATCGGTGGTTGAGCGTATTCTCTGCCAAGTAGGTAATGGCGGAATTACCGAAGCCGAGGGTGCGGATGATTTCGAAATGCTGCAGCATGAAGCCGGGCGGAAGCGCGGGCGGTTCTGTCCGGGTAGCGGGGGACAAAGGAGCGGCGGCGGGTGAGGCCGAGCTGGTGGGGGCAGTCATATGGCGGGGACGCGTCAGTTTTGCGGGCGGAACATTTTTTCCACGTACTTGGCTATCATGTCCACCTCGATATCAACGATGCTTCCCACCTCATAGCAGTGCATGATGGTGCGTTGCCACGTGTGCGGGGTAATCCAGAACTCCAGCTCTCCGCCCTCGTGAATGGCTGCGATGGTGAGTGAAACGCCATCAATGGTGATGCTACCTTTATCAATGGTATAACGGGTGAGATGCTCAGGGATGCGAATGCGCACCATGTGATCCTGCCCGACGGGGGTTATGGAGGTGATGCTGCCTGTGCAGTCCACATGGCCCATGACGAGGTGCCCGCCGAAGCGGCCATTAGACATCATGGCGCGCTCCAGATTGCAGAGTGAGCCCTCCACCAGCGTACCCAGAGAGGTGACGCGCATGGTCTGGGTGAGCAGGTCAAACTCTACGCTTGTGCCTTCCACTTTATCAACAGTGAGGCAGCAGCCATTTACAGCTACGGAGTCTCCGAGAGCGAGCTCCGCAGCAAAAGGAATCTGGATAGTGTAGCGCGCACCCTTTTCCACAGGGGTGCGCTTTACTACGGTGCCGGTGCATTCAACAATACCGGTGAACATGTGCGTTTGTCAGGTTTTAGCGAATGAGAATGAAGAACAGGAACATGATGGTGGTGGGCAGGAAGGCCCACAGGAAGAGCTTCAGGGCGCTGATGCCCTTGAAGTATTTGCCCAAGATGGCCTGTCCGGCGGGGTTGGGGGCGTTGGCGATAACCGTCAGACCGCCCCCCGTCACGGCACCTGCCACGATGGCGTACTTAATCTCCTCCTGAAGGTTCGGCACTGTGCTGGCCAAGAAGGTCACGGAGGCGTTATCATTGAATGCGGTCAGAATGCTGGCCACGCCCATGGTGACGGTGGCGCCCAGCTCAGAGAGGGCCTGCAGCATGGGCTGCATCCACCAGCCCTGAACACCGCCCATTACCAGCAGGCCAGCAAGGAAGAAGGCCACCAGCATGGGTACTTTAATGGAGAAGGCGTTCTGGTACTGCGGAGTGGCCATGGTGAAGCCAAGGAAGAACATGAAGCCACCGATGAAGCAGGCCGGGTGGTGGGCGAAGTATACCGTCCATGCCAGGAAGAGGATGGAGGTGATGTATACCCACACGGGGATGATATCCTGACGATCCTCCCAGGAGGTGGGAACGGCGCTGTCATAGGCGCTGTTGATGCGTTGCACCTCTGCCAAGCGGGCGAACTCCTTGCGGAATATCATGAAGTAAATCACATTCGCCAAAGCAATGCCAACGATGGCTTTCCAGCCGAAGTGCAGGAACATGTGGCCCATGCCCCAGTCCCATTTGCCGGCCACCATAACGATGGGCGGAGCGGCGAAGTGCGTGAGTGTGCCGCCCACGGAGACGTTCACGAAGAGCAGGGCAATTGTGGCGTACTTCAGGGAGTCACAGGGCTTGAGTTGATAGAACTTCTTGCCCAGAAGAATGGCTGCCAGAGTCATGGCGGCAGGCTCGGTGATGAATGAGCCCAGCAGCGGGGCTATGCAGAGCACGGAGAGCCACCAAGCAGCAGGTGTGCCATTGCCCAGTGATGCGCCGAACTTCAGCGTGTTTTCTGCCAAGCGGTAGATGGGGCGGGAGGATGCAATAACCATCACCACAGCCACGAAAAGCGGCTCTGTGAAGCTGGTGTCGTGGTCGATGTACTTCAGGAAATCCTCCATGGAGTAGTAGCTGTTGCAGACCAGAGCGAAGGGGATGATCCACAGGCCGAACACTACTTCTACCTCGCCCAAGAAGTGGCAGAGCGTGGAGGTGAAGGATACGGGGACGCGCTGCTCCGGGTGGAGAATGCGGAACTTCTCCTGCTTGAGCTTCTGCTTGTGATTGTGCTCCAGCTTGTGAGCCAGTGCCTGGAACTTCGGTGCCAGGAAGGTGTGCAGGATGGCGAAAAGGAAGATGAGGGTGGCAGCCAGATTAAAGTTATCCACTTCCACACGGTGGCAGAGTTTTTGCCAGAGGTTCATGCCTTCTTCCTCTGAAGCGTAGATGCCCAAGGGGATGGGGAAACGGCTGTACTGCTCCTTGCCGCCTGTGTAGTGGCAGGTCCAAGCGGGGATTTCGTCCCTGTTGCGGTTCCAGACGGTTTTACCGCAATCCGGGCAGGGCATGCCATTTGAGGGCGGCAGGAAGCGGGCCTTCATGCGGGCGTGTTCCAGCGCGGTGTGGCCGTCAAAAGCGTGGTGATCCCGCTCGTTCAAATAGCCTTGCAGGAAGCGGAAGCTCATATCACGTGAGGCGGCGCGCAGAGCTGCGCGTGCGCGGTCACTCAGGTTCGGGGCATTCGCAATAAGCTCTTCCTTCAGTTCTTCTTCTGTTTGTTGGCGTTCTGCCGGAGCCGCGTCAGCCTGCACGGCAGCTGCTTCTGTAGCAGGTGTTTCTGCTGCTGCTTCAGCCGGTGTTTCAGCTGTAATTGTTATTGTTTCCGGCGCGGGGGTGGGTTGAACCGCTTCTTCTTGCGAGAAGGCGGTATATCCCAGAAAAGATAAGCATGCCAGGGCTATCTGATATTTCAACATCTGCATGGCGTGTAAGTAACGTTAGTGTGCTCATAGTAGCATAAATGCAGCCACTTGGCGAGTGAAAAATTTTGTCCGAGTTTAGAAATAAGTCATAAATGCCTTAAGGGAAAAAGAAAAACCGCACCGAGTCATTTGCTCGGTGCGGTTTGAAAAATATCCGGCGCTCTTAATCAGTCCTGTTTTTCCTCGGCTGCGGGGGCCTCTTCAGGTGCTTTTTCAGGTGCCGTTTCAGGCGTTTCGGCGGGTGTTTCTTCCGGGGCGTCCGGCTGCTCAGCTTTTTCCGGGGTGTCCGGGCGCTCGCTGGCAGCGCTCACCATAAGCTCGCGGCCCATGAAGGGCTGGCCGTGTAGAACTTCGGCGGCTTTGCGGGCGTCATCGAGGTAACGCATTTCCACGAAGGCGTACCCCTTGCTCTTGTGGGTGCGGGGATTGTAGATGATTTCCACGCTCTTCACGTTGCCGAAGCCTTTGAAGAGGTCTTCGAGCTCGCTTTCGTTGGCCTCGTAGGAGAGGTTGCCTACGTAAAGGCGGGCGTTGCGGGTGGGCGGGGTGGAGGTAGCGCGGCGGCGGCCTTTATTGCCGGAGGCGGGGTTGCCGCCGTTGTTGTTGGTTTTTGCGACACGTACCTTCTGAGGAGGATTGTTACGCTGGTTTTTCTCTCGTTTGGGGGCTTCCTTTTCCTTCTTCTTGAAGCCGAAGAAGCTCAGGATGCGCTGGAGGAGCGAGGGTTTGCGTGCGGGAGTGGCCTCGGGGCGCGGCATGCGCTGCCTGCGGCGACGGCCCTGATTGTTATTTTTGCGGCGGCGGGCGCCCTGACCCTGCCTGCCTTGTGTGTGGTGTTCAGCCATTGTCTGTGTTTTTATTGTGTAGCGCGTGGCGCATCATCGCGGCCTGTATTCACACTCAGGCCGGGAGCAGCCACTGCGCTGCGGTGATTTTTGTATGTGCTATGCGGGGTGGGCACTGCTGCATATCAGAGAGAGAAGCTGTGCCATGGCGGTATGAAGATACGCTGCCCCTGCGAGACAGTATGCACAAAGTGATTGAAAATGCAAGCCTTTATTGCGTCATTCGGGCTTTGCTGGGTAAGATGTGCTTGTTCTTTGTGTTTAATGTACTGAAATTACAGGCTCCAGAGCTCGAATAACTCTTCTGGCAGCGTGGTGAGGAAGCGTGAAGGCGGGCAGAACTGGCTATCGTAGCTGTGGCCGTTATAGCGGGGATAGGTGAGGTAGAGCTGGTCTTCCGCGCGGGTGATGGCCACGTAGAAAAGGCGGGTTTCCTCCTCCATGTCATCCGTATCACCGGAGGAGATGACTTTGTAATGCGGGAAGAGGCCTTCACCCAGGAAGATGACGAACACAATCTTCCATTCCAGTCCTTTTGCCTGATGGATGGTGGAGAGGGTTACGCAGTCATCATCCGTGGCTGTTTCTTGGTCCACTTCGCTCAGGAGGGCCACCTGGCTGAGGAAGGTTTCCAAATCCGGTGTATCTGCGAGGGATTTTGCCAGTTGGCCTATGTCTTCCAAGCGCTCCTCGTAATTATCATAGGCGGCGCGCAGGTAGGCGTCCATGAAGTTTTGGATGAGCTTTACGAGTTCTGTGGGCGTGAGCTCATGGTCTGCCGGGTGGAGGCTGTCCATGGAGGTGAGGAAGCCTCTCCAGTGCAGGCGGGCAGCGGCAGGCACACTGATTTTGTCCATCACTTCCGTGTGTGGGGCTGTGATAGTGGTGGCCTCCGGGTGCTTGGTAAACCAGGCTTCAACGGTGGAAATCCAGCCTTGCCAGAGCTTGGCAGCGGTGGCATCCCCCACGCGCGGGAAGGTGCTGACGATGCGGCGGAAGGCCACTTCGTCCCTTGGGTTGGAGAGCAGGCGCAGCCAAGCTACGATATCTTTAATGTGGGCTTGCTCAAAGAAGCGCAGCCCGCTGGTAATGCGGAAGGGGATGTGATTGCGCGTGAGTTCCATTTGCACGTCCATGCTGTGGAAGTGCGCGCGGTAGAGCACGGCTATGTCCTTGCCGGGGATGCCGGCGGCCAGTAGTTCATCAATGCGCTGAGCTATAAAACGCGCCTCGGTGCGGTTGTCCGGTGCCGGTATTACAGCGGGTTTCAGCCTGCCTTCATCACGAGCGGGGCGAAGGGTTTTCACGAATTGGCGCGTGTTCTGCGCGATGGCCGCGTTTGAAATATTCAGAATGGCCGGTACGCTTCGGTAGTTCGTTTCTATCTTGTAGATAACGGCGTCCCGATACGTGGTGGAGAAGTTAAAAATGTGATCCACATCAGCCCCTCGCCAAGAGTAGATGCTCTGGGCATCATCACCCACCACCATGAGGGAGGTCTCGCTGCCGCCGGAGAGTAAATCAATGAGTTCTGCCTGTAGGGTGTTCGTGTCCTGATACTCATCCACGAGCACGTGCAGGAAGCGGTCCTGCAGGTCGTTGCGCAGGTCTTCATGCTCGCGCAGGAGGCGGATGAGGTTCGTGAGCAAGTCATCAAAATCCATGGCGTTGCTCTCGAGTTTTCGGGTGCGGTAGCCTTCAAAAATTTTGCTGATGGCTTCCTCAAAGCGTTCCAAGTGGCCGTAGTCATCAGCGAGCGTTTGCTCCCATGAGCGCCCGGTGTTGATGGCGAGGCTGTGGAGGCTGATGAGGACTTCCGGCTTAGGGAAGCGGTCGCTCTTGGTGGTTTTGCCGGAGAATTGCTTAATTAGGGAGCGGAAGAGGGCTCGCTGGTCATCGCTGTCCAGAATGGTGAAGCCGGGCTGATAGCCCAAGCGCTGGGCGTGGCGGCGCAGGAGGCGGTTTGCGACAGAGTGGAACGTGCCGCCCCATATTTGGTCATTCCCTCGGCCTGTCAGGCTGGCCACGCGTTCGAGCATTTCGCGGGCTGCCTTGTTTGTGAAGGTGAGGAGAAGAATGCGCCAGGGTGGCACGCCGCAGTCTAGCAGGCGTGCCACCCTGTAAGTGAGTGTACGTGTTTTGCCGCTGCCTGCGCCTGCGATGACGAGGGCGTGGCGGGCCTCTGTGGTGACTGCTGCATATTGCTCAGGGTTAAGCTCAGCGGCGTAGTCACGCCCACCTGTGGCAGGGCGTAGCACGTACTTCATGATTCGAAGTCAAGGTAGATTTCAGCGCGGCGGTTTTCACCGCGGATGTAGTCGATGGTCTGCTCGGTGTCCGTAGCAGTGGGTAGGCGGCGGGGCTGGCTCATGCCGAGGCCGTGCGTGGTAATCTGCTCCGCGCTGGCACCGTAGTTCACGAGTGCTTCCTTCACCGCGGCGGCGCGGCGCTCGGAGAGTGACTGATTGTAATGCTCAGTACCTACGTCATCCGTGTGACCGGAGATATTCAGCTTGACGAAAAGATCACGGTTTCCGGCAATCTTGAAAAGATTGTCGATCTTACCAACGATTGCACTCTTAGTCTTGGAAAGACCGCTCTTTAATTTGTCAAAGAACCCCATCTAAAAGCTCCTTCTGTTTTCCTTCAATTTCGTTTACGTTAAGCTCAATTGCCTGAGAAATTCCTCGCTCGGGCATCGTAACACCGTACAGGCGGTTTGCCGCCTCCATCGTTCCGCGTCTGTGCGTAACAACAATAAATTGCG
>CALABM010000238.1 GCA_937885815.1 uncultured Verrucomicrobiales bacterium
GCGCAAACCAGACCGCAGCAGGTGGCTACGGCGAAGGCGATCACGCCCAGCAGGATGATGAGCAGAGTCTCGCCCTTCAGGAAACGCACGCCCTGCATGGTCAAGCCTACGGAGACACCCAGCAGAATGGTGGTGATGTTCATGAGCTCGTTCTGAGCGCAGGTCACCAGACGCTCCGTTACCTTACACTCACGCAGGAAGTTACCGAACATGAGCATGCCGAGCAGGGGAGCGGCATCCGGGCAGAGCAGAATGGTCAGGATGGTTACCGTGAAGCAGAAGAACATCTTCTCACCCTTGGAAACCATACGCAGACTCTTCATCTTAATCTTACGCTGCTTCTCCGTGGTGCACAGGCGCATGAAGGGCGGCTGAATGAGCGGCACGAGAGCCATGTAAGTATAAGCAGCCACAGCGATGGCACCCAGAAGCTCCGGAGCCAGCTTACTGGCCAGGAAGATGGAGGTGGGGCCGTCTGCACCGCCGATAATGCCGATGGCGCTGGCCTGACCCTTGGTGAAGCCCAAGCACACAGCAGAGAGGAAGGTGAATGCCACACCGCCCTGAGCAGCTGCACCCAGAAGCAGAGCCTTGGGAGAGGCAAGCAGCGGGCCGAAGTCCGTAAGTGCACCTACACCCATGAAGATGAGTGCGGGGAAAATCTCGCACTTAATGCCGAGACCGAGCCAGTCAAAGAGACCACCCTCAGGCTTTACCACAAGGTACTTCTGCGGGGCCTGACCGGTGACGATCACACGGCCTTTGCCGTTTTCATGAGCCTCCATGGGTTCAGCCATAGCTGTTTCGTACTGCTGCTTCACCTCATCGGAGAGGCCTTCAGTACTCTGCATGCTCACGCCGGTTTCTACGTACGGGGCGAGGGTGAGCGAGATGAAGCCCACGTCATCGATGGTGGAGCGATCCACCTGCTTATCTTTGAGGGCTACCACTTCTCGCTGAGCCTGAGTGATGACCATACCGTTGTCCGGGATGTTAGCGATGAGAGCGCCGAAAGCAATCGGCACCATGAGCAGCGGCTCAAACTGTTTCGCTACGCCCAAGTACAGCAGAACGGCCACGATACCCCACATGGCGTACATCTGCCACGTCATCTGGAATAATCCGATGCCGGAGATGAAGTCCGAGAAGGAATTAATGAGTTCTTGCATATTGCAATGGGAAATTTACTGATTGTTACACCCCCTGCACATAGTAGTGCAGGGCCTGTAAGCCAACGGGGGCTTAACCGAGGTAGGCCAGAGGCTGGTTCTCTGCCACGGTGTCGCCGGGAGCCACGCAGAAGCTGGTCACAGTACCGTTAGCGGGAGCGTAGATGACGGTGTTCATCTTCATGGCCTCCAGGGTGAGCACCTGATCACCTTCCTTCACGGCGGTGCCGGGCTTCACGTCGAGGGATACAACCTTACCGGCCAGGGGGCTCTGGATGGGGGTACCGGCGCCGGCGGCAGCAGGAGCGGGAGCAGGGGCGGGAGCTACAACAGTGGCTGCTACGGGAGCGGGGGCGGCCACGGGAGCGGGAGCTGCCACAGGAGCGGGGGCGGGAGCGGCATTGCTGCCACCAAGAGTTTCTACGGTAACGTCAAAGGTCTGACCGGCAACGGTAATACGGAGCTGTTTCATTGTGTGATATGTTTGGTTTGATTGTTAAGTTTTTTGGGTGCAACTTTATCAGCCGCGGTTAATGGTGTGAGAGTTCATGATAGAGGTGCGGCCGCTCTGGCCGTAGGACGTGTCGACAGGCTTGATGTCGAGGATTTTGGCCTCGCTGCCGACGGTTACCTTCACTGCCGCAGCGATAGCGGCAATGACCTCAGGGGTGATGCTGCTGGCTGCGGCATCATAGATGCCTGCAGCGATGGCTGCCACCTGAGCCGGAGTGGGCTCGGGGCCAAGCACGGGAGCAGCTGCTACCGGAGCGGGAGCGGCTGCCGCCATGGCGGCCCTGGCGGCTTCTGCCTGCGCTTTCTTCTTCTCTTCCATGCGTACGGCAATGGCGCCGGAGATGGAGAGAATCACGCAGAGCAGACCAAGACAGCAGAACACCACCAGCATGCCCGTGATCTGGTACGTCAGCGCGCCCATGAAATCGGACCATGTTATGGCTAGTGTCTGGGTTATGTTCATATGTGTTGTTATAGTGAGAAGGGATTACAGCGGCATGTTGCCGTGCTTCTTAGCGGGGCGCACTTCACGCTTGCTGAGCATGGTGCGGAGGGTGAGGGCAATCTTGGCGCGAGTTTCCTTGGGATTGATAACCTCGGTTACCTGATCGCTGGCGGCTGCGGCATACGGGTTGTAGAAGGCCTCTGTGTACTCAGCCAGCAGCTCTTGCCTGCGGGCTTCACGGGCGGCATCGTCCTCGATACCCTTCAGCTCGCGGCCATAGAGAATCGGTACGGCACCCTGAGCGCCCATCACGGCAATCTCAGCCGTCGGCCAGGCGTATACGGCATCAGCTCCTAAGCCCTTGCAGCACATGGCGATGTAGGCACCACCGTATGCCTTGCGCAGAATCATGGTTACCTTAGGCACAGTGGCGGAGGAGTATGCGAAAATCATCTTAGCGCCGTGGCGGATGATGCCGCCGCGCTCCTGCTGCTTGCCGGGCAGGAAGCCGGGCACGTCCACAAGGTTCACCAAGGGGATGTTGAAGGAATCACAGCAGCGGATGAAGCGGGCAGCCTTGTCAGAGGCGTCAATATCCAAGCAGCCGGCCTTCACGGCAGGCTGGTTAGCGATGATACCCACTACCACGCCGCAAATGCGGCCGAAGCCCACCACCACGTTGCCGGCGAAAGCGGCGTGCACTTCCATGAAACTGCCTTCATCCACCAAGCGGGCGATGACTTTCTTCACGTCCAGCGGGGTGTTGTTGCTCTCGGGGATGATGTCGTTCATGCCCTCGTCATCCGCGATATCCAGCGGGCAGCTCAAATCATGGGGAGGATCCTGCGTGTTATTGGAGGGCAGGTAGCTGAGCAGCTGCTTAGCAATGGTAATAGCCTCCTCATCCGTGTTAGCCACGAAATGGGCATTGCCACTCACACCGGCGTGCACATCAGCACCGCCGATTTCCTCCATGGTGCACTTCTCGTAGGTTACCTGCTCGATGACCTTGGGGCCGGTAATGTACATGCCGGCTGCACCACCGCGGCGGATGATGATGAAATCCGTCAGCGCCGGGGAATAGGCTGCACCGCCTGCGCAGGGGCCCAGAATGAGGGAAATCTGCGGTACGACACCACTGGCTGCCACGTTGTTATAGAACACGTTAGCAAAGCCGGTGAGGGATTCCACGCCTTCCTGCAGGCGAGCGCCGCCGGAATCATTAATCTGGATGATGGGCATGCCGCCCTTCATGGCGTACTGCTGGGCATCACAAATCTTCTGGGCGTGCATGTAGCCCAGAGAGCCACCCTGTGCCAAGAAATCCGCAGCAGAGGCTGCTACCGGGCGCCCGTTTACAAGGCCAAAACCTGTTACAATGCCGTCTCCGGGAATTTCTTTGTTCAGCATGCCGAAGTTGCTGCAGTGGTGCTTTGTGTGCATGCCGATTTCGGTAAAGGAGCCGGTGTCGAAAAGACAGGCCATGCGCTCGCGTGCCGTCCAGTCCCCCTTTGCATGGCGGGCTTCATACTTTTCCGGCGTCGCAGCGTACTTAATCTTGCGCCTGCGGGCTTCAAGGTCTTCCAGTAATTTGGGATCTATAGCCATATGTTTTTAGTGTTGTGCGTGTTGCGTCGTGTGGCGCTCACTGAGTGGTATACAGTACTACCCTCGCGCCCATTCCACGCTGCCACATTCTACCACGCTTATCGCCCCATGAAAAGCAAATTCCGCGCTTTTTAGCTTAAAAAATGCGAAAAAGTTGGAGTATGCTCTATATTTGGTGCAAAATAGCCCTCCGATGGCGGTGCCGGAGGGCTAGAAATGGATTTTTTGCGGAAGATTTAGCTATTTGCCGGCTCAGAGTTGCACGGTGATGCGCGGGGTGATGATGGCGCGGTTATAGCTGCCGGGGGCCACGTGGGTACGAGGCCAGACGATACAATCCGTGAGTTCGCAGCCTGCGGGGATGTGGGCGTCCTGTCCCACCATGCAGTCTTCGCTGATATCTGCCAGGGCTGAGATGGTGGCGGTGGGGTGAATGCGCTTGCTGCTGGGCATATCCAGAATGGCGTTCAGGTAGCCCTCCGGGGTGCCGATTTCGTACCAGTTGGCCCAGTCAAAGGAGACTCCGCCTGCTTTTCCTTGGCGAACGAGCTCCAGCCAGATGGGGAAGATGGAGAACTTTTCCTCCTCCGGGAACATGCGTGCCACTTCCTGTTCCATGATGTAGGTTCCGGCAAATTGATGGGTGCCGGGGCAGATGCCAAGCGCGTGGCGAATGTCTGTGATACGCCCGGAGGCTTCATCAAATCCCACATTGCGTTTGCCGTCCACGCTGCGGAGAGCCATGGTGATGAGGTTGCCGCTGCGGCGGTGCTCAGCGAGCAGGTCTGTCAGCGGAATATCCGTGAGGATGTCACCGTTGTGGACGATGATGGGGCCTTCTTTCCACAGAGGGAGAATCTTCTTCACGCCGCCGCCGGAGTCCAGCGGCTCCTCCTCGTGGCTGAATGTCACGGGGCATCCGCGGTACTGCGGGTCAGGGCAGGGGAAGGCCTTATCCCAGGCGAACTCCAAGCAGGAGGTGTTGATGATGAACTCCGTAACGCCAGCCGCCATGAAGCGGTCCATGGTGTGCTGGATGAGCGGTTTATCAAAAACCGGCATGAGGGGCTTGGGAAGGATGTGAGAGAGTGGCGCTAGGCGTGTGCCCAGACCGGCGCCGAGGATGAATGCCTGCATGGTGATTTTATAAACTGTAGCTTAAGCGTCTGCAACTGCGGATGGCTTTTTAGCTTTTAGTGAAATGAATACTCAGAATCCGCGAGAGGTGGAGAGTGAAATGCTCACGCATAATGCGAGTCCGTTTTGGCGGTTCTCTATGCTCATGCGTTTAGGGGATAGAGGAAATTACCAGAGCTGGGGCATGTTGAGGCCCACGGCGCAGGCTCCCATGATGGCGTTTGCCACAGCGTGCATGGTAATAGCCGGCGTGATTCGCTTAGTGAGAACCACCAGTATGTATGTAAGCGTGCCGTAGCAGAAGGCTCCCGCGTAATCCACTGGACTGTGGATGAAAACAAAGGCTGCCGTGGTTACCACGTATCCCAGCCAGCTGTGAGTGCCGATAGCGACTTCCTGCGGGAAATCCCGGTTCACGCACCATCGCATGAGGAAACCGCGCCAGAAAAGCTCTTCTGCCAGCGCTACGATGACGGCTGCTCGCAGGAAACGCAGAACGTATTCTGCGTATGTAGCCGCTGTGCCTTCTCCGAAGATTCGCTCCGGGCAGAATCCATTACCGGTGTCCGGAATCCACCCGGCAAAGTATGGCACCAGCCAAATGCCGATGCCCACCATGCCGAACACTACGCCCAGTAGGCATGCGCGCAGATTCCAATCCCACTCCACTTCTCGCCTCACATGCCACAGCCACCAGCCGACCACCAGCGTCTGGAGCGGATACACCAGCATTTCGGGGGCTCTCCGCCACCAAGGTGCGTCCGGGTGATTCCATTCAACTAAGCTTCCTCCCACGCCCAGCAGAATGCTGAACCCCATGAAGATAGCAAGAGGATAGACGCAGGTGCGATAGAGTGCAGTATCGGATTTCATGGTAAAATCTGTATTTACAATCTAATGAGAGCTGAGTCCGGCGTTTGCGGATGAAAAGTGGAGGCTTGTACGGGGAACTTATCTGAGGGAATCGCAGAATTTTTCCATCTTGTCACATGCCTCTTCCAGCAGTGCAAAGGCGGTGGCGTAGCAGCAGCGCAGGTAGCCTTCGCCGCAGGGGCCGAAGGCGGTACCGGGTACGGCGGCCACTTTCTGCTCCTTGAGCAGGCGCATGGCGAAATCCTTGGAGGAGAGGCCGAAGCGCTTGATGCTGGGGAAGGTGTAGAAGGCACCACCGGGCAGGTGGCAATCCATCCCCATTTCATTGAAGCGCTTCACGATGTAGTCTCGGCGCATGTGGTAGCTATCACGCATTTCCTGCATGGCGGGGGTGCCGTTCTGCAGGGCCTCAATGGCGGCCTCCTGACTGGTGATAGTGGGGCAAATCATGGTGTAAGAGTGAATCTTCATCATCTGCTCGATGAGCTCGGAGGGGCCGCAGGCATAGCCCAAGCGGAAGCCTGTCATAGCGAATGCCTTGGAGAAGCCGTGCAGGAGCAGGGTGCGCTCTTTCATGCCGGGCAGAGAGGCAATGCTTGTGTGCGGTACGCCATCGTAGCGCAGCTCGGAGTAAATCTCATCCGTGAGGACGAACAGGTCATGCTTGATGCAAATCCTCGCAATTTCCTGCAGGGTTTCCAGCGGAGCGATGGAGCCCGTCGGGTTCGTGGGGAAGTTCAGCATGAGCACTTTAGTGCGCGGCGTGATGGCCGCCTCCAGCTTGGCTGGGTTCAGTGCAAAGAGGTCATCAATGCTGGTTTCTACAGGCTTGGGAGTACCGTAGGCCAGTAGCACGGAGGGAGCGTAGCTTACGTAGCAGGGCTCGTGGTACAGCACTTCATCTCCCGGGTTAATGAGGCAGCGCAGGGCTAAATCAATGGCTTCGCTTACGCCGACTGTGGGCAGAATCTCGCCTATCGGGTTGTATGATATGTGGAAGAAGCCCTCCACATACTTTGCAATGGCTCGGCGCAGGCTTTCCAGGCCGTAGTTACTGGTGTATGTGGTATGGCCTTTTTCCAGTGAGGTGATAGCGGCCTCACGGATGTTCCATGGGGTGACGAAATCGGGCTCACCCACGCCCAAGGAAATGATGTCTTTACTGCCGGTAACAAGGTCAAAGAATTCGCGGATGCCTGAGCGGGGCAGGTCCACCACTTGTTTGGCGAGAGTACGGTTCCAGTCCATGATATAAGTGAGAAAATGTGAAAAGTTTGAGATTAAGGAGCCACGCTGATGCGCTGGTGGCTGGGTTCTTCAGTGAAGTGCAGGCCGTTGAGCTTGTACGTCTTCAGGCGGAAATGTGTGGCTGTGGACAGTACGCCCGGCAGGCTTGCCAGTTTTTCACTCACAAAGCGTGCTACGGAGAGCAAGTCCTGAGCGTCCACCTGTACCAGCAGGTCAAAGCCGCCGCTCATCAGGTAGCAGCTGCGCACTTCATCAAAGCGGGAAAGACGTTCGGCAAGTCGGTCAAAGCCACCGCCACGTTCCGGTGTGCATTTTACCTCGATGAAGGCACTCACGCCCTCATTATCATCATTCACAATCGTTTGGTAGCCAACGATGCGCCCCTCTTGTTCCAGGGTAGCTCGCTCGGCTGCAACTTCAGCAACGCTCACCCCTAAGCGGTCGGCAATCTGCTGGTCGCTCAGGCGGGCGTCCGTTTCCAATATCTTGAGAAGGGCTTCTTCCGTCATAAGTATGCCCATACTACCACGCGTATGCGTCATGTCAAGCATTAATCATGTACTCAGCAGATTGCTATTCCGTATGTATGATAATGCTGCCCAATAATTGCAGATTTAGCCTGAAAAAAAGCACCACGCGACCGAAGCCGCGTGGTGATTTGAAAAAAGAGGGGTGGCTGAAAGCCAAGGCGCGATTAGCGCTTGCTGAACTGGAAGCGCTTGCGAGCGCCGGGACGACCGGCCTTCTTGCGCTCCTTCATGCGGGAGTCACGGGTAAGGAGACCCTGCTCACGGAGCTGAGCGCGGTACTCCTCGTTGATCATGACGAGGGAACGAGCGATAGCCAGGCTCATGGCGCCGGTCTGACCGTGGATACCACCACCCTTGGAAACGATGCGGACATCATACTTCTTCATGGTGTTGGTGGCATAGAAGGGCTGCAGTACGACGTTCTGGAGAGCGTCGGTGGGGAGGTACTCCTCGAAACCGCGGCGGTTAATCGTAATCTTGCCGGACTTGCCTTCCTCAACGGGGGTGAGCCAGGCATGAGCGATAGCCTCCTTGCGGCGGCCGGTAGCGTTGAACGGAGTTGTAGAGCTCATGATTTAGGAAACTGGGTTAGGCGATTGTAACAACGGTGGGAGTCTGAGCGGCGTGGGGGTGCTCAGCGCCGGCATACACCTTCAGACGTACAGCCTGAGCGCGGCCCTGACGGGTGTGGGGAACCATGCCGAGGATGGCGTGCTCCACGATCTGCTCGGGGTGAGTCTTGCGCAGCTTGGCGGGGGTGGTTACAACCTGATTGCCAACGTAGCCGGTGTAGCGGGTGTAAATCTTGGCGCGCTCCTTGTTACCGGTGAGCACCACCTTGTCAGCGTTCACAACGATTACATAGTCACCGCAATCCACGTGGGGGGTGAAGATGGTCTTGTTCTTACCGCGCAGCAGATTTGCTGCCTCAACAGCGAGCTGACCGAGCACCTTGTTGGCGGCGTCGATCACATACCACTTGCGCTCAATATCCTGGGCTTTGGCAGAGAAGGTTTTCATGATGATTTCTTTTTTTCCTGTTTAGGCTTTCGCCAACGAACCTCTTAGTTCGGGGCGGCTACTCTACACTTTTTATGGCTTTTTGTCAACCGCTTTTTCTGATTTTAGGCATTTTTTTTCAATTTTTTACCCCAAATCTGTAAAAAACGCTTGCAAAGTGCGCGTCTCCGCTATAAACTACCCGCGCACCGCGCAGGTGATTTGCGCCGTGCTTTTTAACCAATACTTATTATAATGGCAAATCCCCCCAGTAATCGCGGTGCCAAGCCGCAGCAGCGCAACAATAACGCCCCCCGTGGCGGCAGCAACGCCCGCGGTGGCGCTCGCCCCGTGAACTCTGCTCCCGTTAAGCAGAAAAAGGTAGTGGAAGAAGATAGCGAGGGTGAAATCGAGATGGAGGGCGTCGTTTCTGCTGTGCTCGCCGGTACGATGTTCCGCGTGAAGGTGGCCAGTGGTCATGAATTCTTGGCTCATATTTCCGGCAAGATGCGTAAGCGCTTTATTCGTCTTGTTGTTGGAGACCGCGTCAAAATTGAGGTGTCTCCCTATGATATGAGCAAGGCACGCATCACGTTCCGTCTGAACTGATTTAACGCGCGTTCAATTATAGAATCCTTCAGGCCGCCGTCTATGCGACAGCGGCTTTGTTTTTTTGCTGATAGTAAAAAAAATGAAGGCGGGAGTTAATTCCCGCCGATAAGAAAGAGGAAAAGCAAAAACGCGTGTAGCAGAACTAAGCCTACGCTGAATCCTTTGGGGCCTAGCCCTGCGTATAGTGCACACGCTGTGTGAAAGTTTGCAAAACTCCAGCGTCCGGGGCGTATCAGGTTGAGTATAGCGCTCAAAAGAGGGGTGAGAAGCGTGAAGCATAAGGCGCCCAGCACATAGTATTGCAAGCCGGGTAAGGGGAGATTCTCCGATTGATATATCTGAAGCAGTAGGACGGCGGAGTGTACGCCAAACAGGCAGTAAACACCTATGGCCGCCGGGCTGTAGGGAGCGGTGCGTTCTTCAAGTGCCCGGCGTTGATTCGGAGAAAGTAAGCTGGGGCGATCAAAGCCTATGATAGCCCAGATGGTACCTCTAAAGACTTCGCTCAAAAGTTCATCAATCATGCCGGCTATCAGCCTCGGGATTTGATGCCCATAAGCATCTGCGCATTATTGGGGAACTTGCGCATGAAGAAGAGAAGGCGCTCCATGGCTTCCTCCGGCTTGTGATTGGCAAGAGCGCGGCGGATGAGCTGAATCTTGGTGAGCATCCACTCCGGCAGGATGAGCTCTTCACGGCGGGTACCGCTCTTGTTGATATCTACAGCCGGATAGATGTACATTTGTGCAATGCGGCGGCTGAGCACAAGCTCCATGTTACCCGTTCCCTTGAACTCTTGGAAAATGAGTTCGTCCATGCGGCTGTTGGTCTCAATGAGAGCCGTTGCAAGAATGGTGAGGGAGCCTGCGCTACGGGTATTGCGCGCTGCGGCAAAGAGGCGGCGTGGCGTTTCGAGAGCACGGGCATCAATGCCGCCGCTCATGGTGCGGCCACTGCCGCGATCCACATTGTTGTAGGCTCGGGCAAGGCGGGTAATGGAATCCATGAGGATGAGCACATGGCGGCCGTTTTCCACGAGGCGTTTGGCGCGCTCAATGCACATCTCTGCGATTCTGCAGTGTTCCTTTACTCCGCTGTCATTGCTGGAGGCAAAAATCTCAGCGCCCGGTAGTTCTCTGCTGAACTCTGTTACTTCTTCCGGGCGTTCGTCTACAAGCAGCACCATGAGGTGCAATTCCTCACCGTAGTTCTTCATGGCACCCTTTGCAATGTCCATGAGCAGGGTGGTCTTGCCGGTGCGGGGCGGGGCAACAATGAGGCCGCGCTGGCCGCGTGCTACGGGGGATACTAAATCCAGCGTGCGAGTGGTGAAGTGTTTCGAATCTGTCTCGAAAGCGAGTCGCTGGCAGGGGTTTACGGCCTTAAGATCGTCAAAGTGAGGGGCGTTAGCCGCTTCTTCCGGCGGGAGCCCATTCACGGCGGTAATGGTGGTGAGCTGGTGGCCACGCTCATAGCGTTGAGCCATGCCCGTTATCTGCACGTAGGGGCGCAGATGGTACTGGGTAATTAAATCTGCAGGCACATAAACAGCCTGATTGGAGGGGGCCCAGTTATTTTCCGGAACGCGTATGAAGCCGAAGCCCTTAGAGGTGATTTCCAGTAGTCCAGTAAGCTCTGCTGGCTCTCCTACGGGCACATAGGCGCGCCCTGTTTTGGGGATGGGTTCAATCTTTTCGCGCTGAGGCTTATGATTGTGTTGGCGCTGGGGGCGCCGGTTGTTGCCACCATTGCCGTAGCCATTGCGCATGGGGCGCTCACCGTTTGCAGCCGGGTGTTCTCGGCGTGCATTCGGGGAGAATTCGCGGTTGCCGCGGTTATTGTCCGTGCGGTGAGGTCTGGTAAAGCGTGTTTTGGGGCGATTAGGGGCATCCATAGCACTTAGGGGGAAGCCGGTGGCAAGTCAATTGTTATCGTCCGGAAAAAGAAACAGGCGAGCGGTTTTACTGAACCGCCCGCCATGAAAATAGGGGGGCTAGCTGTGGTGCAATGTGGCTTACAGCTGCTCAAGGAGTTCCTCGGGAATCTCAAAGTTTGAGAACACGTTCATCGTGTCATCATAATCATCCAGACGCTCGTAGAGCTTCATCACCTTCTGGGCGGTGGCGAGGTCTGTGATGTCCGTGGGGTTTTGTGCCACAGAGATAAGCTTCATGCCGGTTACGCTCTTGCCGGCGGCGGTAAGTGCCTCGGAGACAGCTTGCACATCCGTGGGGCCGCAGATGAAGGCCCAGTCGCCTTCGTTTTCGCCTTCCTCGAACTCGTCTGCGCCGCAGTCCATGGCAAGCTCCATGGCGCTGTCTTCATCAAGGGCAGGGTCATTAATGGTTACTTCGCCCTTGCGGTCGAACTGGTAAGCCACGGAGCCGGGAGTGCCCATGTTGCCGCCGTTCTTGGAGAAGATGGTGCGGATTTCGGAGGAGCAGCGGTTTGTGTTATCAGTGGCAACCTCCACGATGAATGCAGTGCCGGCGGGGCCGTAGCCCTCATAGGTGACTTCCTGAATGGTCTCGCCCTGAAGCTCGCCCGTGCCTTTCTTTACAGCGCGGTCAATGTTGTCCTTGGGCATGGATGCAGCCTTAGCGCCTTCAATGGCTGCGCGAAGACGAGGGTTGGTGTCTATATCGCCACCGCCGCTCTTGGCTGCCAGTGTGATTTCATGGGAGAAACGGGCGAAAATCTTGCCCTTTTTCGCGTCGGCTGCAGCCTTCGTGAACTTAATTTTGGACCATTTATTATGACCGGACATAATCTTGAGGTATGTGGGTGAAAAAAACTGTCGCCTGACTTGTGGCGGCGAGAGGGGCCTGCGCAAGGCTTGGCCCGCTGAGCAACCTGATTCCGTCCGTGCCTGCTCTCAAATGGCAGGCGGGCACCGCGTTAATCAAAGTGTTGCTCTCTGCGTGTTGCAACAATCTGCGGGTTTTTAGAGTCGAGCTGACAGGATTCGAACCTGCGACCTCTTCGTCCCGAACGAAGCGCGCTACCAGCCTGCGCTACAGCTCGATGTCGTGGTGACGCAGGCATTTTACACAAATTAGCGCACTTTGCAAGCCCAAAATGCTTTTTTTCTGACTTACTGCCACATTTTGCTTGTTCGGATATGAAAAAAATACCCGCCTGAGAGGCGGGTATTTTGAAATCCCGGTAGTAAGACAACCGTGGAGAGAGAGAAGAGGGGGAGGGCTTACGAGCCTGTGCGAGCGCGGTATTTTGCTTGCAGCTCGGCGTCCTGAGTGGAGTTCTTGCGTGCAGAATCGCGGGCCAGACGTGCAGCCTGAGAGGTGTCCGGATCGGGGGATTCGTACATTTCATCCAGGATGGTGATGACCCAGTCATGAGCGTTCAGGCTGCCCAGAGCGCGGATGAGTTTGACGCGCTGCTCACAAATCTGCTGATTTTCCTCGGCTTCAGCGTCACTGTCAGCCATGAGGGTTTCATTCAGCTTCAGGTAAGCCTTATCGTATGCGATGGCGATAAGCTCGCGCACCTTAGCAAGGTCTCTGGGGCGGTTCTGAATGATGAATGCCTTGAGGATGTTCATGACGGTGTCCAGATGAGCCTCAGCCTTACGGGTGGCAGCGGCATCACCATCTGCCTGTTCAACCTCAGCTTCAGCCTGTGCCTTCATTTCCATCAAAGCAGGGATGATGGAGTCATCATAGTAACAGGCAAAGAAGAGAGCGCAGTCCTGCCATTTATCCGGGTCTTCAGCCAGATTCTGATAGTATGCCAGAGCCTTGGGTGAGCAGGAGCGGCCGAGGGTGGAGCACATGTCATTGCGGAAGCGCTCGGGCAGGGTATCAAAGAGCTGGTCGCCGAGTTGCTTACGCTTGGCCACATCTTCCTCCATGCGCAGGATGTTATCCAAGCAGACGGTGAGCTGGCCGGCAAGCTGTTCGTCCAAATCTTCTGAGCTGAGCTGTGCGATGATTTCGGTGATATATTCGGGGGTGACGCGCAGGCCGATGCTTTCCCAGATGTAAGCGAGAACGGTGCCCTTCTTGTTCCATTTGGGCATGCCTGCTACATGGCTGGCAAGTTCACGGAACTTGTCGTTGATGCCTGCATTGTTGGAAACAGCCATGCGCTGCAGGAGCGTGCGGAAGATGTCAGAGTCAATCTTGTTGGCGTTCTTTCTGAGAGTGTCAAAAATGAGCGCATCGATATTCGGATCCATTTCGGAAGCGATGGCGAGCAGCAAGCAGGCCAGCTGGCAAGTGCCCTTGGGATTGGAGCCGTATGCGGGGCGACCATCCTCATCTTTCACGTTGGGGTTGACAATCATGCGCAGCAGAAGCTTGGCATCGTCCATGGAGCATACAACGTTTACACCCTTGGCGCGTGCATCCTGCAGGGTTTCAATCTGATTCTTGTTGATTTCTACAGCGCGCTGAAGGATGGCATTCGTGGCGTCAATGCGGGCTTTCTGGGCGCCGCGCTTCTCGTTCTCGCCGGATACATAGAAGTAACAACCAATGCCCATGGCGGCAAAGAGCCCGAGAATTACGAAGAATTGCGGAGTCTTGTGGAAGGGCTTCTTTTCAGCCATGGCCTGAAGCTGCTGGAGGTAGGCATCGCGAGCGGAGAGTTGTTCTTCGCTCATGCCTTCATTTTCGTACTCTTCTGCGTACTCTTCTTCGGTTTCCACCGGTGCCGGAGCAGGTGCAGGCTTTACGGCGGGCTTTGCAGCGGCGGGCTTTGCGGTTGCGGGCTTTGCGGTTGCGGGCTTTGCGGTTGCGGGCTTTG
>CALABM010000239.1 GCA_937885815.1 uncultured Verrucomicrobiales bacterium
GCTACCGCTCCCAACTGGGAGTCGGTGGCCGCCGGGTTCGGCATCAAGCCTATCCTCGTGAGTAACTACGAAAAGGTGCGCATCGGCAAGTTGCCGGAGTGCCGCCGCAGCGGCAACCGCTACGTCTGGAACGTCCCGCAGGATGCGCTCATCATCTTCGATGAGTGCCAGAAGTGCAAGGGACGCACCAGTCTGAACGCCAAGCTGCTCATCGCCGCCCGCGCTCAGCACCTCCGTATTCTGCTCTGTTCCGCAACTGCGGCCAGCAATCCGCTGGAGATGCGTGCCATCGGCTTTGCCCTCGGGCTGCACACCATCACCGACTTCTGGGCCTGGGCTGTGCGTTATGGTGTCCGCGAGACTCCGTTCGGTATGAAGTTCACCGGGGGCGAGTATTACCTCAAGGCTCTTCACGAGAAGATTTTCCCCTCTCGCGGTAGCCGCCTCCGTATTGCCGATATCCCGGACTTCCCGGAAACCGTCATCGAGTCGGCTATCATCGACACCGGCAAGGCTAAAGACATCCAGCGCGTGTACGACACCATGCGCAAGGAACTCAAAGAAGCCGAGCAGGAGCAGAATAAAGCAGCTCTGGCCAGTCTTGCCGAACGCATGGAAGCCCGCAGAGCCAGCCAGATGACAATCGTCCTCCGCGCCCGCCAGGCGGTAGAGCTGCACAAAGTCCCCGCTATGGTGGAAATGACCCGCGATGGTATCGAAGAGGGCATGAGCGTGGTCCTGCTGGTGAACTTCACCGACACCATCCGCGAGTTGTCAGCCCAGCTCGATTGCCCCCACATCATCCACGGCGGGCAGACCGCAGAGGAACGGCAGGACATCATCGACCGCTTCCAGCGCAACGAGATTCCGGTCGTCATTGCGAACATTCAGGCAGGTGGCGTGGGCGTAAGCCTCCACGACCCGAGCGGTCAGCGTCCCCGCCTGAGCATCATTTCTCCCACATTCTCCGCGCAGGATCTGCGCCAGGCACTCGGACGTGTTCACCGAAGCGGTGGCGCAGCCAGCATTCAGAAAATCTGCTTCGCAGCCGGAACCTGTGAAGAAAAGACCGCCAAGAGTTGCGCTGCCAAGCTCGCACAGATTGACCTGCTCAATGATGGCGACATGCAGCCTTTCCACCTCCAATAATCCTTAACTCCTCACTATCTCCCATGACAACTAAAGTAAAACACGCTAAGCATTCTCCCTCCAGTCTGGGCTACAAAGAAATCTGCCCGGCATTCCGTGGCCGCTCCGGCACGAATCCCGCAGCCGAAGAAGGTACGCTCATGCACGAAGCGTTGGAAAAGGACGATTTTTCCAAGCTCAATGAAGAACAGGCATTCCTCTGCGGACTCTGCCGCGACTACCGCGATGGCGAGCTGGCAAAGCTCACCCATCCGACCCTGTACCGCGAGCTTAAACTCACCATTGCAGGTGGACTCACCTACGGTACAGCAGACTTCGTGGCGATTGCCGGGAAAATCGGCTTGCTGATGGACTGGAAGTTCGGTCGTGGTGCCGTAGACCATGCGGACTCCAACGCCCAGGGCTGCGCTTACGCACTTGGCGTATTTGAGATGTTCCCCGAATTGGAAGAATTGACCGTTCACTTCGTTCAGCCCCGCCGCCAGTTTATCAGTACGCACACCTATACCCGCGAGGACACCGAGCGCATGCGACTGCGAATCCACACCATCATTCGCCGTGCCAACGCTCGCAACCGTGAGGAGCATCCCGGCATCCATTGTTGCTACTGCGCCAAACAGGCAACCTGCGCCAAGCTGCGCAATCTTGCGCTCCCGCTGGCCAGTCGCTACGCCGAGCTGAGCATCCCCGAGGAACTCCACCCCTCGCGCATTACCTCGCCCGAACTGATGGCGCATTGCCTTGATTGTGCCAAGGTACTGAAAGAGTGGGTAGAGTCAGTCAACTTCCACGCCATCGACATGGCAGTCAATGGCGAAGAAATCCCCGGCTACAAGCTCACCAGCCGCGCAGGTCGCCGCACCATCCCGGATGCACTCGCTGCCTACGGTGCGGTGAAAGACAGCATGTCACTTGAGGACTTTATCTCCTGCTGCGGCAGCGTGAGTCTTGAGGAGCTGGGCAATAAAGTTTCCGCAACTGCTCCCCGTGGGCAGAAGCAGAAAAGCAAGGATGAGCTGGTCACTCGGCTTACCGAGGACGGCATCATCACCACCGGTGCGCCGAGCAAGATGCTCAAGCGCATCAAGTAACTAATCCCAAAAAGATAGAAAGTAAAAGATTATGGCTAAGATTAAACCATACGAAATCAACGGTTCCGAGCAGAAGCCCTCGGAAGTAGCAATCACCGATAACACCATCGCCGCCGCTGAGGCATCCGACCTCGTTCCGGCAGTTGCCGAAACTCCGCTCCCGCTGGGTACGGTAACGGGCGATATCAGCACGGAGGACATCGTTATCCCACGACTCAACATCGTTCAGGGTGTCGGTACTCTCTCCGAGTTGTTCGCGCCGGGTAATGTTGTGCTCAATAAGGAGGTCGTGTTGTCCGATGGCACCAAGCCGCTGGAGCTGACGGTACTCTCCGCTCACAAGCAGTTCGTGGAGAATCTGCCCTTTGACTCCGAGGAAAAGCCCCGCGTATTCAATACGCTGGAGGAGGTCAAAGCTGCAGGTGGCACCATCGAATGGGTGAACGACATGCCGCCCGCATTCACGCCGATGCTGCGCGTTCAGCTGTTGTTCAAAGCCCCCGAGGATGCCGATTACGCCTACCCGCTGGAGTTTGATGGAGTTCCCTACGGTCTGGCGGTCTGGACGCTGCGCGGTGTAGCCTACACCCGCGCCGGGAAGAACATCCTCACCGCTGCGAAGTTCTCGCTGCGCGATGGTCTGTTCAACGGCAAGTGGGCACTCACCACCAAGCGCGAGAAGTTCGGTCGCAACAGCGTTGTGGTTCCGGTTCTGCGAAACATCGGGCGTCACACCCCGGACTTCGTGGACTTCATCAGGAATATCGGTTGATA
>CALABM010000240.1 GCA_937885815.1 uncultured Verrucomicrobiales bacterium
CCCGCTATTATGACCGCTCCGGTTCCTATATCGGCAGCGCTCAGCACGACAGCAATGGCAACACCCGCTATTATGACCGCTCCGGTTCCTATGCTGGCAGCTCCAGCCGCAGTGGTGACACCACCCGCTATTACGACCGCACCGGCTCTTACTCCGGCAGCGCCAGTCGCAGCGGCAACACCACCCGCTATTATGACCGCTCCGGTTCATACTCCGGCAGCGCCACAGAAAGCGGCAACGACACCAGATATTATAACCGAAACGGCTCTTACGCCGGCTCCAGAAGCAGATAATTTCACTTTTTTTGAAAAAAATCACCATTTTTACAAAAAAAGGCTTGCATTCTCCTTTTCTTTCATGTATACTTGCGGCGCACCAAGTGCAAAACCCAATGCTCGGGTGGCGGAATTGGTAGACGCGCTAGACTAAGGATCTAGTGGGGCGACCTGTACGGGTTCGAGTCCCGTCTCGAGTAGCAAAAAAAGGTTACGTGAACAACGTAACCTTTTTTATTTTTACAGCAGACCCGAATCATTTTATTAAAAAAGCATAACTTTCCTTCTTGACATCTGCTGCAGCTCATGGCACTCTGAATGAGTTATGAGACAACAGCTGATTACCCTTCTGCTAGCATTCGGGCTACTGATGAGTGCTGTGGCACAAGCCACGGACGGAGTAGCGTTCATCATAGAACCCGCTTCATCCGTCAAACCCGGGAATATATCTTACCCCGCCCCCTCTCCGGAAATGCTGGAAGCGGCCGAGCAGGCAGCAGAACAGGCTAAAAATCAGCTTCAGATGGGTATCATTGACAAAGATGAAGAGCTACAAGCCCAGCTGGCATACCAGCACCTTCTTCTGGCAAGGGGGAATCAAACACCCCAACAGCTCCAAAGCGTGTACAATCGCATTGTGGAGCTAAGCCGAGAACGAGAGGAGCTGATAACAACCAGACACCGAGCAGGAGCAGCCACGGATATAGCTCTGCACACCACCCAGGCTCAGGCCGCTTGGGCTCAGGCGAATGCTGTTCATAGCACAAACCCGGCTGAATACACCCGCCAACTGCAAACCGCTCAGCGCGCTCTCACCGCACTTGTGCAATGCTGCGAGAACAGATACAGGAATGGGCTCGCCGGAATAGAAGAGAAAATGATAGCTGATATTGCTCTGGCAGAAGTCTGCCTGGCCCTGCACTACCGCAGCGCGGAACGCCGACAGGCAGCCGCCCGTGCTCAGGAAGCATACGACAAGCTTGCCGCGCTGTATGCAGCCCGCGCCCGTGAAGGGATGGGCTCCCGTAAAAAAGAAGCAGAAGCTAATGCCGCTGCCGCCCTCTTCCGCCGTGAATGCGCCCGGCATATCAGCCGGAATCGCAGCGAAGCCCGCCGCGCACAATCTCAACTCTGCGCAGCCCTTACTGCGGCTCAGGAGCAATGCACCCGCAACGTAGCAAACGGCCTGAGCTCCGTTCCGGAGCTCAACGCCATCTCAGCTCGCCTCGCTGCGGAAAACGCCAGTCTCCGCCGCATGGCAAGATAAATCAGCCCATCCCTTATCACCTCATTCCGGCAGGCGGAGAGTGAAAGGCTCCAGCCCGCTGGCAAGAGGAGGCGGCGCCCCATTCAGGTAACTGAGCACCTTGTAAATGAGCAGCGATGTCTTATTGCTGTACTGAGGGTCAGCCGTGAGAAGATAACTCATCAGCACCCAAGCAGGAGTGAGCGCATTCTTGTATTGCTCAGCCTGCAGGTGGAATGAGCGCAGCCCCTGAGCATAAAGGGATGCAAGCTCGGCTCGTGTTAAGGTATTCCCCTGTATACCAACGGGTGCCAGCAGGGCCGCCATCAGCTCACTGCGGCGCACCTTGTAATTGAAATCATACGGGCGCATGCGCATCTGCGCCAGCAGGAGCAGCAGCTCACTATGAGCAGAGCGGCTTCCACGGCGGCACAAGTCATTCACCACCACCATGCAACGCTCCGGTGCCTTCAGCGCCTGAACCACATCCGCACGGCGCAGGCTACCGGGGTACAGCTGCACCCTGTCATATACCTCCAGCAGGCGATTATAGAAATCTGCGTCCGGTTCTCCCTCCTCCACTACTGAGCGGTTCATGTGAGCGATAAGCGGCAGCCGAGGGAACTGCCTGCGCAGCACGAAAGCCACACGGTCATCCGCCACGGCAGCACAATTCAAGCCGGTGGGGTTATGGCGCAGCAATTCATCCACAAGGAAAAGGCCAAAGCCGTCCTCCAGCATGGCCTTTGCCACGAAGGGATTATCAAAGTTCAAGCAGACAGGCAACTTCTGGGCATCCGTCAACCCAAGCAAGCGCAAGTAAGCAGTCGGCGTAGTCATAGCGCGCTGCGCCGACCAATCTACAGTCCAAGCGCATGCCGGCGTAACATGTAGGCAACTCAGGCTGCGGATGCCCTGCATCTCCTTTGCGATGCCTTCACTGAGCTGCAGCATGGTATGACCGTGCAGCAGCCCGCCACCTATACTCCAAGAGGCGTGGGGCAAGTAATCTTGTATGAGAAAATCAGTATTCATGCCTCAACAGTAAGCGGGGTGAAACTCTCCAAAAATGCGGTACAGAAACTCAGCCACAGCGTTTCCTGCTCCTCACCGGGCGGCAGCATAAAGCGCAGCAAGTCATTAATGAGCGGCAGCGCATTCGGGTGAGCGCGGCCTTGCAGCTTGAATTTGCGGAAGCCCATCTCATACAGGCGGTCTATTTCCGGAGTGGTGAGAGCCGCCACGCCTACGGCAGGATCAGCCAGCATAGCATTGGTGCTGCTGCAGCCATTGCGAGAAAGAGCCTTGTAGAACTTGGTGGTATCGTAGCCATCTATATCAAATGCCTGCTCAGCCATAGTGGTGTAATGGAAAGCACGCATGGGACAGTTACGCATACAATACTCGTTCAAGATGAGCTCATAGCGCCCCTTGTCCTCCAGTTTTTCCAGCAGGTCAAAATTGAAGACATCATCCGGATGAATCATCACCTTATCATAACGCTCAGCCAAGCGCAGGTAGGAATCCAGCTGCCCCTTTCCGCCATCACAGGTAATACGCAGAATCGAAGACACCGTACCAAGCTGAGGATAATTTGTCTTCACGTGCGCATACAGCGCCTCAGAGCCGATAATGACAGCATGGCGCACCTTGGGCGTGCTCTGAGCAGCAAAGAAACTCAGCAAGCGGTTACCGAGCATATTCTTCATATCCTCCTCACGCAGAAGCGGGTTCGTGAAGGTCAAATCCACCGGTATGCCGCGCTTCACATAACCGGCAGCGGCCGTGTTAATCTCCGTCTCGCTGCGCATCAGCATGCTGAGCACGCGCCCGCAATTCCAACGGAACAAGGGAGAACCATGCACCACAGCAAAAGGAGCATAGCCCAAATGCTCACGGCAAAAATCATGAAAACGCAGTAGCACGGCGTCCTTCGCGAACGCGCCCGAGACGTCCCACTCAGCCTCCGGCCACCTTAATCTGTTGCGCAAACTTGTCATTGCCGTACAATCTACCACCCCGGAGGCCGGACGTCAAGCAGAGAGAAGGTGCAGTACATGATTTACGTACTACCTGCACTTGTCTATTGCGGAACAAGGGCAATTCTGATAGAATAAAGAAGAAATGAGAGAAGAGGCTGCACAGAACACGCGCGCCGGATGGAGACTTCCGGTTATTCTGCTGTGTGCAGCCACAGCGCTGTGGGGGCTGGGATGGAGCGCCTGGCGCATTGCTACGGAAGGCGTAGGAGTGCTGGGCGTGAATAACGCCGTCCCTTGGGGCTGGGATATCGTGAATTTTGTTTTCTGGATAGGATTAGGGCACGCCGGCACCTTGATATCCGCGGTACTGCTCATCACAGGCAAACGCTGGCGTGGCGAGATAGCACGGCACGCGGAGCTACTGACGCTGTGTGCCGTATGCACGGCTGCAGTCTTTCCGCTGGTGCATGTAGGAAGAGCATGGATGCTCTGGCAGGTGACCCCCATCCCCACCGCCAGCGGCGTATGGCCTAACCTCGGCTCCGCCCTCATGTGGGACGCCGCCGCCATCAGCAGCTACCTGCTGCTCTCCCTCCTATTCTGGCTGGTGAGCATGTGGGGAGAACAAGGGCCGGAATCCCTTCGCCCGCTGTGGGGGCGCTGCTGCCTGCTGCTAGCGGGGCTACTCACACCTCTTGTCGTCACCGTTCATAGTGTAGTGGGCTGCGACTTCGCACTCACGCAGCGCTGGCATGAGCCCATTATCCCGCCTTACTTTGTATGCGGCGCGCTGCTCTCCGGACTAGCCGCGGTGCAGTTGATTGCGCTGAGCCGCCGCTGCAGCAGCGAAGTCATCAGCAAGCTCTCGCAGCTCATTCTAGGCCTGAGCGGAGCCATGGGGCTGTGCTACGGGCTGGAACTTCTGCGCGAGCCAAGCCACTGGGGCAGTGATTACGCGTTACTGCTCATGCTGAATGTGCTCCTGCCCTGCCTTTTGTTGATATTCCCTCGCTTGAGGAGCTGCCGCCCGCTGGCAGCGGCTGTGAGCGTGGGCATTCTGCTCGGCATGTGGCTGGAACGAGAGCACATCATCATCGCACGCTCCATAGCTGAGACCACCGGCAGCTACTCCCCCACCGGGGTGGACTTCGCCATGCTCGCCGGCAGCGCCGGACTCTTCCTCGCGCTTTTCCTAAGCATTTCCTCCCGCATGCCTGAAGAAAAACTGTATCCGCCGGATTACGCGGCGGCCCCCTGTTCCACTCGCCCGGCGCTCTGGGCCGGAGGTGGCGCACTGCTAGGCGCCGGAGCATGCATCCTGTGGGCCTCATGCACACAGTGGGCAGATACAGCGGGTGCGCTTGGTTCACGCCCGCATGGCTGGAGCTACTGGTGGCCCGCCATTTTCGTGAGTGCCCTGTTGGGGGCTGGCATTGCCGTATTCCTTCACTTTCTGTACTGTTACCGCCGCTCATGAAATATCGCTTAACCATCATCATCACCCTCGGTTTGATACTGACGGCGGCTGCGCTCTGGAGAATAGACTTCGACCGCACCGGGCAACCCGCCCGCATTGTGTTTGACACCCCGGCGGAAGAATTGAGCACTCGCCGCCCTCACCCGAAAGACAGCATTCCCTTTGGCGAGGCTCCTGATACCCCCACCGACAGCGGACCGGAACTGTTCACCGCCCATTGTGCCCACTGCCACGGCGTAGATGGCAGTGGCAGCAGCTACGTGAGCCGCTACCCCGGCATGCCCTCCGTAGGAAATCTGACGGCCAGCGAACGCTCGCAGGAGGAACAGCATCTCATCCTCAAGGAAGGGCGCGGCGCCATGCCGGCCTTCAGTTCTCGCCTGAGCCCCGCCGATATCCGAACACTCCTTCAGCACATTCGCAGCCTCATCACCCCTCAGTCATGATAAAAAAACGCATCTTTCTCATCACCCTCATTCTCTTCCTACTGCTCGCCACTATGGCGAACCAACATGTCCAGAACCCAGCGGCGCTGATGGGCAGCGGTGAAGTACTCGGCTTCATACCGCTGTGGCGGCTGCACAACGCGCTGCCCGCGGGCATCTTCGCGACCGGAGCCGCCGCAGCGGCGCTGGGCATAGGAGCGGAGTTCTGGCGGGCGCTGCTCCCCCTCTGTGGTGCCGGGTGGGCTCCCAAGCTCATGCTGAGCCGCTTGGCAGATGCCGGCCTGTGGTGCGGCTGGGTCACGCTGGCCACCTGCATCACCGCCCTCGGTTGCATCTTTCCCGACTCCGTAAACACCCTAGAGCCCATGTATGACAACAGCGCCTATCTGCGCGTGTTGCAACTCTGTGGAGCGGCCATGATTACCTGCCGCCTGCTGGCCATATGGCTGAGAGCAAAGGCGGCTCTCCTCATCTGCCTACTTTCTGCAGCCGCGGGGCTCGTTTGCGGACAATACTGGTGGCAAGGCGGCGCCATCGGCTTCTTTAGCACAGCACTGCTACTCCCATGGTCATTCCTGTTGCTCATACCGGGTAAAGGAATAGAAATGCCCCGACCTCAGCTGTGGATGAGTTTTGCGGCACTGTGCATAGCATTGTACGGCGCTGCCTTTGCCCCCACCATCAGCATGTACACCGGAGCGGAACCCACGGATTCAGCCACACTGACAGCACCGGCCTATCTGGGCTGCGCCCTGCTCCTCCTACTCCTCATCCGCCCGGCACGCAAGAATGCGCTGATTCGCCGCGCAAGCGGGGCGCTTATTCTGCTCAGTACGCTGTACACCCTGTGGATAAGGCAGGCTGAAGGAGCCCTCGGTGCCCGCTTCGATGAAACAGCTCTGCTGAGCCTCGGCTGCTTCTGCACAGCTCTTTTCTGCATCATCGGGCTTGTCATTCTGCGTCTTTGGGTAACAACACCATCCAAAACACAGGAAAATTAACGCTTGTTTGCATTCCGTTATTGCATTCAGAAAAAAAAATAGTAGAATAAACGCAGTAGCTTTTCATTTTTCACACCATCCGTATATTTTTATGGCAGCACCTAAACTCAAAGTCAACACAGCAGCAGCCACACGCCCCAAGCTCACACCATCTTGCAATAATCCGCCCACAAAACAACAATTGTGGAAGCATGCTCCACGTGTCTGGGGGAATATTGGAAGAAGATGGTCGGCGG
>CALABM010000241.1 GCA_937885815.1 uncultured Verrucomicrobiales bacterium
GCAGGAGGGTGGCGCTCTAAGTGCCGGTACCATTAGTCTGGGCCACAACAACGGAGGACTCGCCGGTCACCTCGTCATCGAAGGTGGTACGGTAACCACTTCCATGATTACCAATGGTGCTTCCACCCCTGATGACGCAGGCCTGAATACCCTGACCATCTCCGGCGGTACGCTCGAACTCACCGGTACGGAAGGCATCGCAAGCGTCATCGGCACCACCATCACCGGCGGCACGCTGAAGACGGCGGACAACTCCTGGAGCATCACCGGTGCCACCATCGGCGGCGCTACCATCGAGACCGGCGCAGGTGTCATCACCCTGAACGGTGCTACGCTGACCGCCACTGTGGATAACACAAGCGGCAATCTGGCGCTGACAGGTGCCATCGACATCACCTCCGGTGATTATGAGACTACCACCTACCCCACCGAGTACAGTTCCGGCACCGGCAATGGTTACAGCCGTACCAACACGGCCTACACCGTGGCTACCGATGCTACCAAGCTGACTGCTACAGGGGTGACCTCTTGGACAGTCGATGGTTCTGCTGAAAACGTAAGCTATGCTGATGGTATTGTAACCGTAACCGGTACAGACTGGGGTACTAAGTACTACATCAACAGTACTCCTGAGACTTACTCTACTATCTCCAAGACGAACGGAGAAGGCGAGGCGCTGACGGCTATTGTGCTCAACGGCAGTGGCCTGAATCTGGATACTGCTCTTGGCAACGTGACGATTGAGGTGGCTAAGGAAGGTCAGTCCATCGTAGATATCGGCAGCGGTGTAACGCTGAATGCTGCAAGTGTCACCTCTGACGCTACACACCAGATGAAGCTGCATGGTCAGGGTACATATGCTCTGGCAGACGGTGTAGGCACTCTGGGTAACGGTGTTGTGCTGGGCGATTGGACCGGTACGGTGCAGATTACCAATGTCAACACCACCAACATGACATCCATGCTCAATGGCCTCGGCGATGCTGACAGCACGGTAGCCGTAACCAACTTGGAGGGTTGGTTCAATACCTCTGCTCAGTCTGACTCATTTGATAATCTGACAAGTCCCGTGCCCTGCACGGCCAACCTGAAGTTGGTGAATGGTGCTAACGGTGAGGCTGCTATCAGCATTGAAAATGGTAACAGCGATCGTCAGGGTGGTAATCAGCGCTATGCAGAATTCACCGGTACCATCAGCGGTGACGGTGATATGAAGTTCCTCAGCTGGGCTAAGAACTCAGCTACGGCACAGCAGTGCAACTATATGTTCTCAGGTGAGGTAAGCGACTGGACCGGCTCCTTCATCAACAACGGCCAGTATGCCCGCACGGTCAACGTCATTTTCAATGGCGATTCTGAGATTAACGCCTCTGTCCTCAATCAGGATAATGTAGTGGGTTGTGAGTCCATGCTCACGATTGCCGGAGATTCCGCTGTGACCATGAATGGTGACGTGGATGTGAACCACCTCGTACTGGTGCAGGCTACCACCCTCAAAGGTGATGTGGCAGTAAGCGATACCCTGACCAACAACGGCGGTATGACCCTGACCAACGACATGACCTTGGCCGGTCAGCTGGCTGGTACAGGTGCCGTGATTGGTACCAATATGGCCCTGCAGGGCGCTACTAACGTGGCCGGCGACATCACCCTGACCGGAGGCCTGACCCTTGGCACCACTGAGGTGGCAAGTGCTCTGACGGCTGGTGTGCTGGATATCGCAGGCGGCATCACGTTTAACAAGCTTGCTGCTTCCCAGATTACAGCAAAGGCCCTTGCAAGTAACCTGAACCTCATCATCAGCGACAGCGTGCTGCTTACCCAGATTTCCCAGACTGAGGAGAAGAGCCTGACTCTGCTGAATGTGACAGACCTTGCCGGCAACGAAGTTCTGCTTAACGGAGCAGACGGCGCACATGGCTATGACAGTGCGGATGGCCAGTACCGCTACACTTGGAGCTGGGACGGCACTGCCCTGACCATCACCTCTAAGGCCAACGGCCTGAAGTGGGCTGGCACCGAGGGTAACAACATCTGGGGCGAAGGTGACAGCTGGAACACCGGCTCTGTGCCGACTAGCGCCGAATCCGTTGTATTTGACGGCAACGGCTACAGTGAGGTCATTGTCAAGGGGGATGTAGCTGTTTATAACCTGACGGTTGAACTTATTCCCGAGGCAACCACAACTGAGTACGCTCTCGTAGCCGGAGCTGATTCTACCTCAATCTCAGTCGCCCAGAACCTGTCTGTGAACAGCGGTTCTCTGGAACTGGGCGTAGATACCACCGTGGCCGGCCGCACAGAAGTAGTGGCCGGGGCAAGCCTCTCCGTTGTACAGGGTGCTCTCATCTCCCGGTATGGCCTGGACAACGCTGGTGATTTGACCATCAGCGACGATACCGGCAAACCGACACTGGTAAGCGTGACCGGCGGTGACCTCATCAACACCGGCACCATCACCAACAGCGCCTCTAATGGTGGCGGCCTGCAGGTCGGCAATAGCATGATGGCCCCGGAAGAAGCTCCCGGAATCCTCAACAGCGGCACCATCACAAACTCCGGCCTCATTGGCGTGAACGGCGACCTCGGCAACATCGGCACCTACGAGCAGACGGGTGGCAGCCTGGTTGTTCTGGGTGACGTGAATAACACCACCGGTGAGATTTCCCTCAGCGGCGGCTCCTCTCAGGTGAACGGCACGCTCTACAATGACAACGAGCTTACCCTGAGCGGTGATGACACCACCCTCACCGCCGGCGCTATGGTGAACACTGGTTCGTTCGCCATTCAGAGCGGCAGCGCCACCATCGGCGCTTCCTCTGGCCTCGGCATCGCCCTCGGCACAGATCCCGTACCCGGCAATCTGGATAACAACGCTGGCACCATCATCATCGGCACAGCTGATACCGCCGGTAGCCTGACTGTGGGCGGTGATGTGAATAACACCAATGGCGGCAGCATCACAGTACAGGGCGGCAGCCTTCTGGATGTGGCCGGCGATGTGGACAACAAGGGCGGCAGCCTGACGCTGGAGGGCACCGGCAGCACAGCAAACATCGGCGGAGACCTGCTGATGAGCGATGGTACTGCTATGGGCTCCCTGACCGTAGGCGAAGGCACTGCGCTGAACGTAGCGGGTGATCTGGAAGCCACGAGCATGACACTGGAGTTCGGCGGTAATGTAACCGTAGGCGGCGATGTTGATATTGACACGCTCACCAACGATGGCATCTTCACAGCCAATGGCTCCGCAGATACCACCGTCAACATCGGCACCCTTGCTAACAACGGCACACTCTCCGTTGGCACTGTGGCTGCAGATGGCACGCTCACCGGCGGCAACCTGAACATCGGCACACTGAACGGCAGCGGTGCTGTGAACGTGGGCGTGGGTGGTTCCCTCTCCATTACGGATGCCACCACCTTCACCGGCGAGCTTAACAACCTCGGCACCCTCACCGTGGCTAATACTACTCTGGACGCAGCTCAGGTAGAAGGTGCCACCGCAGGTGACATCATTGCCACTAATCTGACCATCACAGAGAAGGCTCTCGGTTATGACGGCGATGCTTATCTGCTGGGTGACGTACAGACAGACAAGCTCGTGATTGACGGCATCACCGAAGACACCACCCGCCTGCACATGAGCAGCCTCACAGCCAAGACCAGTGGCACCACCGTGAAACTTGTTCTCAGCGACGTGGAGGATGGCACCGTGACAAGCGGCAGCTATCACATCATCGAACTGGATACCCCGATGAACGGCAGCATCGCTGATAATCTTGACCTGAGCAACTACGGCTACAACGCTGACGGCGTATATGATGCCTCCCTGCCCATGGTTCAGAGCGATTACATGCAGGCTCTCCTGAAGAACAACACCTACGTGACCTTCAGTGATACCGCTACGGAGGGTGTGGCTACGGCTGACGGCACCACATCTGACCTCTACATGTCCATCGTGGAACTTCCCGATGAGCTGAGCGTATGGAACCTGGATGGTGCTCATAAGATGACGGAAGCCGGACTGACCGTGCTTGACGCCAATGACAAGCTCGTAAGCGGTGACATTCTGGACAAGGTGAAGACCGTCGTCGTGACCGGCACCCAGACTCTGGATCTGACCGGCACCGAGGCTGACACCGTCACCCTGAACTCTCTGACTGCAGCTGATGCCGCAGCCGGCCTGACCATCAGCGGTGATGCCTCCGACACGGATTCCGCCACCATCACTACGGCTCAGAGCGGCTATGCCGGTACTCTGGCCCTGACGGGTGTGAATGCCAACATCAGCGGCAAGGTGGCCACCCTGAATATGGGTGATGATGCCGCCGCCACTCTGAACGTGAGCAACACCGCTATCAACGTAGCAGGCCAGGGCGTAGCCCTCGCAGGTAACGTAAATGGCGGTAGCGTGAACTTCGATGTGCAGAGCAATAATCTGGCCGCTTCCATCTACAGCGGTGATGTGACACTCAACAACACCGCCGTGAACATCACTCAGGCAGACTCCAGCATCCTCATTGCCGACGTCAATCCGGACGTGAACACCATCG
>CALABM010000242.1 GCA_937885815.1 uncultured Verrucomicrobiales bacterium
GGAAGAAGCTGTAAGCACCAGCGAGAACTCGGCCCCCCGCCCCAATGCAGCAGAGCGCCACGGCCTGCGCTCTCCCTCTCTACCGGGCTCCTTGCCCATGACCATAGACGGCCGCACTAACGCCCACTAATCCCCCCCTCCCCGCCAACATGGATACACCACCGCGTAAATTCGTACCCGTACCTTTCGCCTATCACGAAGAGGTAGAGCTTACCATCGAAAACCTGTCCAATCAGGGAGATGGCGTGGGCCGCATTGATAACTGGGTAATATTTGTACCCTATACGCTGCCCGGGGAACGGGTACGCGCCCGCATTTACAGAAATGACAAGAACTGCTCCTCGGCAGACCTTGTGGAAGTACTGAAGCCTTCTCCCAAGCGAGTCCAGCCGCAGTGCCCCGTGTTCGGTTACTGTGGTGGCTGCCAGTACCAGCACTTAGACTATCAGGCACAGCTGGAGTGGAAAACGGCACAGGTGGCAGACTTGCTGCGCCTGCAAGCCGGACTGGAGCTGCAGGTGCTGCCGGCCATTCCTTCCCCGGTGACATATGGCTACCGTTCCAAGATTACCCCGCATTTCCATAAGCCGAAGGATGCCAAGATGGGCAACATCGGCTTCCTCCGCGTGGGTTCCCGCAGTGAGGTGTGCGACATTAAGCAGTGCCCCATCGCAATGGACGAGCTGAATGTCGCCCTGCCCATCGTGCGTAAATCCGTACATCAGGCAGCCGCTCAGTACAAGCGTGGAGCCACTCTGCTCATGCGCGTAAGTGAAGGAAGCGTTATCACAAACAATAACGCCGTCTGCACAGAAAAAGTGGGAGACCTCACCTTTAACTTCCTCGCCGGTGATTTCTTCCAGAACAATCCTTACATTCTGCCGGCCTTCACCGGCTATGTGGCAAAGCAGGCATGTGCCGGTGGCGCCCGCTACTTGGTAGACGCCTACTGTGGCAGCGGTCTTTTCGCGCTGACTCTGGCCCCGCACTTTGAAAAGGTGCTTGGCGTGGAAGTGAGCGAAACAAGCGCAGACTGGGCCCGAGCCAACGCTCGCAGCAATGGCATCCCCCATGCCTCCTTCATGGCTGCCAGCGCTGAAGCAATCTTTGAGCAGGTAGACTTCCCCGCGGAAGAAAGTGCCGTGGTGATTGACCCGCCCCGTAAGGGTTGCGACATGGCATTCCTGAACCAGCTCTTCGCCTTCGGTCCTGCCCGCGTGGTTTACGTATCCTGCAATCCTGCCACGCAGATTCGTGATTTGGCGGAGTTCGCCAAGGCCGGATATCGCGTGGTGGAAGTGCAGCCCTTTGACCTTTTCCCGCAGACCAAGCACTTGGAGTGCGTGGCCACTCTGGAGAAATGCCATGAGTAATTTACCACAGGAACTCAGCAAGCGCATCGGCCGCAGTGGGGAGGATTATCTGGAGGCCATCGGCCACCTCTGCCACAAAAACGGCTCCGCCTTGGTGAGTGATATCGCACAGATGCTGGGAGTAAAAAAGCCCAGCGTTACCGCGGCCATGCGTAAGCTGGCGGATCTCGGCCTCATCGAGTACCACCAGTACGCCCCCATCACCCTCACTGCTGAGGGGGAGCGCTATGCGGAGCGAGTTATCCATGCTCATACTATCCTGCTGCGCTTCATGACAGAAATGGCAGGACTGGCACCGGAGCGAGCGGATGAAGCAGCCTGCAGTATGGAGCACATCCTCACCTATGATGAAATCTCCGCTATGGGCACGCGCTTAAATCCTCCTGTTCTTGCACCTGAATTCTGAACAAAAAAACGCCCTGCGGCGTCTTAACCGGTAAGATATGACACCCAACAGACTGACAGTTACCGTTTCACTCATCATTATCAATGTAGTGGTTTACCTCGTAGGCAGCATAGCCCAGACCCCGGCGTTCTTAGATATAGCGATACCCGGAGGGCAAGACACGCCCACTTTGCAAGTGATGGGTAGTTACTCATGGTTCAGTTGCTTCATGCAGGGCGAACTGTGGCGCCTGATAAGCTACCAGTTTTTGCACGCAAACCTGACGCACCTTCTCTTTAACATGTGGGCGCTGTACTTCTTCGGGCGCTTGCTGGAAAGCATCATGAGTCCTCGGCGCTTTCTGGCCTATTACCTGACCTGTGGTGTAGCAGGAGCGCTTTTCTCCTCCATCCTCGCGGGCATGGGGTTCTACAGCAGCGTTGCGGATACACCGCAAGCCATTGCTCTCGCAAATCAACTGGTGGTACAGTACACTGAGTACACCGGCATGGTAATGCCGTGGCAGCTGGTTCCGATGATTGGCGCCTCAGCCGCGGTATATGGCGTGATGGTAGCCATCGCCTTCATGTTCCCGCATGGGCGAATTCACCTGCTGTTCCCGCCCATTGATTTGAGCATGCGCACTTTTGCACTGCTGATTATCGGCATTGCCATGGTTACCATCCTGTTCAATCTCGATAACGCCGGCGGTGAAGCTGGCCACCTTGGTGGCGCCATCATGGGCCTCCTCATCATGACAATGTGGAAGTGTCGCATCATCTCTCACCACAGAAGAAACGGCTTATGACAGCTCTCTTTGACATGGATGGCACCCTCTTTGCGGGGGATTCCCAGCTGCGATTTTGCCGCTGGGTGCTGAAAAAGCATGCATTGCGCCGCCTGTACCTGCTGGCAGTGGCGCCCTGTGGCATCCTGAGAGGGCTGCACATTTTCAATACAGAGCGCATGAAGCGCGCCTTCCTTGCCTATGCCTGGAACATGCCGGCTGATGAGCTGCAGAAGCACTGCCGAGAGTTCGTCCAGCAGGAAATCCTGCCGGCGCTCTACCCTCCCGTGCTGGAGAAACTCAGCAGCCACCAACAGGCAGGTGATACCACCGTACTCTGTTCCGCCTCCCCGGACTGGTGGACCCGCTTCGTAGGCGAATCGCTGGGATTCACACACACCATCGGCACCCCCACAGAAAGCTTTGAACGCGTGCCCTTCATGCCCACTATCCCCGCACCGGGCAACAACAAAGGCGCTAATAAACTAGTACGCCTTGCCGCTATCGGTATCACACATGCCGATGTGGGCTACACGGACAGCGCGGCGGATTTGCCCATGCTCTCCATTTGTGACCACGCTGTGCTAGTCAACCCCAAGCAATCCTTTGCCGCACAGGTGCCGGAAGCAGAAATCCTCACGCCGCCAAAAAATCTACCGGCGGCATTTGCACTCCGCTGTGTTCTGGGATGCTGAGAGGCGCCCTCTCACGCACCTGAACGGTTATTCTAACCTCTTGCCTCAGGCCGGAGCTGTGGTACAGTAATGGCATGAACACCGGAACAGCTCTGGCCTTACGAGACATTGAAATCCTCTACCGCCCCTTTATACACAGAAAAATCGAGCTCTGCACCCGCATCGTCATGGCGCCCATGGCTCGAAATTATGCTACGGATGGCATCCCGACACCGGAAATGCTGCGCTACTATCGCCGCCGCGCAGAGCATGAGCTCGGGCTCATCATCACAGAAGGCGCCGCCATTGATGACCCGGCAGCCGCGGCCTCAGCTGATACGCCCAGCTTTTTCGGCGGTGCCGCGCTGCGTGCATGGAAAAGAATATGCCAAGCCGTGCACGCCACAAACTGCAAGATTATCCCCCAGATTCAACACGCAGGCCTCATGCGCCCCTCTGACGGCAGGGCCCCGAACCCGGAAGAGGCAGCCATCAGCCCCTCCGGCATTCACCCTATCACCCTCCAACGCGTAGGAGCCCCCATGAGCCATGGCCGAATTCGCGATGTCGTGCTCTCATTTGCCCGCGCGGCAGAGAATGCCAAAAAGCTGGGATTTGATGGGGTGGAAATCAATGGCGCCTATGGTATGCTCATAGACCAATTCCTGCGTGCTGAGACCAACCACCGCGAAGACGAATACGGCGGCGACCTTCCCGGCCGCGTACGCTTCGGCTGCGAAGTGGTGCAAGCGGTGCGTAAAGCCGTTGGGCGGCGCTTCCCCATTTTCTTTCGCCTATCGCAAGGGTACCCCGGCCATGAAGAAGCCCGCCTAGCGAACACTCCGGAAGAGCTGGCAGAAATCGTTCGCCCTCTCAGTGAATCCGGAGTGGATGTATTTGACTGCACCTCGCTTCATTACGGCCATCCGGAGTTTGAAAGCAGCCCGCTGGGATTAGCTGCTTGGGTAAGGCGACTGAGCAACCGCCCGGCCATCTGCTCCGGTGCTATCGGCCTAGAGCCCGGCTTCCCCTCACAACTACTGCGGAGTCTCAGCATGAATGAGATAGACCTCATAGCCATCGGCCGGGCACTTCTGGCTGACCCGGCCTGGGCCAGCAAAGTACACGCCGCCATGGAGTCCAGCATCACCCCCTTCACCCCACAACACCTCGCCCGCCTGCTCTAAAAAAATCACTTTTTTACAAAAAAAGGCTTGCCATATCTGAGCAAACGTGTATAATTCGTTCACCGACCCGCCCAAAGGCGGTGAACAAGAAAACGCGGATGTAGCTCAGTGGTAGAGCGCAACCTTGCCAAGGTTGATGTCGTGG
>CALABM010000243.1 GCA_937885815.1 uncultured Verrucomicrobiales bacterium
CCTTCGGCGGCGTTATCGTGATGAACCGCCCCATGACCGAGGCTCTCGCCCGCATCGTGGGCGCCATCTTCACCGATGTGATTATCGCCCCGGACTATGAGCCCGAGGCCCGCGCCATCCTCACCAAGAAGAAGAACTGCCGCATCATGCGCATCGATATGGATGCCTGGCGCGAGTTCTGCAAGACCCCCATGATGCGTACTGCCCCCGGCGGTATCATGACCATGCAGCGTGACGATGAAGTCATGGGACTGGACAATCTGGAGGCTAAGGTCGTGACCGACCGCGTGCCCACCGCTGAGGAGCTCGAGGCTATGCGCTTCGCCTGGCGTGTGTGCAAGCAGGTACACTCCAACGCCATCGTCTTCACGGACAAGAACGGTACGCTCGGCATCGGCGCCGGCCAGATGAGCCGCGTGGACTCCGCCAAGATTGCCGTGTGGAAGGCCGGTCAGGCCGGCCTGAGCCTGAAGGGCAGCGTGATTGCCTCTGACGGCCTCTTCCCCTTCGCTGACGGCCTGCAGACCGCCATTGATGCCGGCGCTACCGCCTGCATTCAGCCCGGTGGTTCCATCCGCGACCAGGAGGTTATCGACGCCGCTAACGCCGCCGGCATTGCCATGGTGTTCACCGGTGCCCGCCACTTCCTGCACTAAAGAATACTTCTTTCTATACAGCCCTGCGGGAACACCCCCGCAGGGCATTTTTAATCCCCCACACCACCACTATGCACCTCGGAGTAAACATCGATCACGTGGCCACACTGCGACAGGCTCGCTACGCCACCATGCTTGACTCACACAACACAGAGCCCTCCGTACTGGATGCCGCCCGCGCCGCGCTGGCCGGTGGAGCGGACTCCATCACCCTGCATGTACGCGAAGCCCGCCGCCACATGCAGGACGAGGATGCCCTCGCTGTGCGCCGGGAGATTCCCCTGCCGCTGAATCTGGAAATGGGAGCCACGGAGGCCATGCTGGAGTTCGCCCTGGACCTGAAGCCGGATTTCGTGTGCCTCGTGCCTGAGAGACGTGAGGAAATCACTACAGAAGGCGGCCTGAGCGTGGCCGGCCATGAAGAGCAGCTGCGCCCCCTCGTGGCAGCCCTGCAGAATAATGGCAGCAAGGTGAGCATGTTTATCGACCCCGAGGAAGCTCAGGTGCGTGCGTCTGCCGCCATCGGCGCGGCCATGATTGAGCTGCACACCGGCAGATTCGCTAACACGCTGGGGGCCGAGCGTGCCGCCGAGACGGAAAGATTGATAGCCGCCGCAAAACTCGCCCACGAACTCGGGCTGGAAGTACACGCCGGTCATGGCATCCAAGTGGCCAATCTTGCCGAGCTGAACGCCGTGCCTCACCTCACGGAACTTAACATCGGCCACACGATTATTTCACGCGCCATCTTCACAGGGCTTACTGAAGCCGTGCGCGAAATGAAAACGGCTATTGAGGCTTATAAATGGTAAAAAAGCCTTGAATTACAGATAACTCAGCCATTTTTCCCATCCACTCTGGCCCATTTGTGTATTTTTTTACACAAATGGGCCTTTAGCTGTACTTTTTCGCTTGAATTCAAGGCCTCACATGATATCATAGAGACCTATGAACAAGACTCAACTTGTAGACTGCATTCAGGCAAAGCTTGGCGAAGGCGCAACAAAAAAGTGCGCTGAGGCTGCTCTCTCCGCTGTTCTCGGTTCCATCTCCGAGGCCGTGAAGGGTGGTGATAAGGTTCAGCTCATCGGTTTCGGTACCTTTGAAATGAAGACCCGCCCCGAGCGCACCGGTCGCAATCCCCAGACCAACGATGTAATTACCATCCCCGCCTCTTCCACGCTTTCCTTCAAGCCTTCTTCCACCTTCAAGACCGTCATCAAGCCGGCCAAGAAGAAGTGCGCCAAGAAGTCCTGCAAGAAGAAGTAAGAAGACTTCCCAAACATCTTCCCCAAGCCGCCCGCTTCCACGCGTGCGGCTTTTTTGTTGCAAAAGAAAGGCGAAATGCTGCATAGCATTTCGCTCACTGTCATTAAGCTCACGCATTTCCATTGAATGCTGCGGATAAGGTTACGGAGATGTTTTGCATTCGGCGCGTCGCAGCAAATAAACGAAGAGAAAAGGAGCCGGAAGTATGGTAAGCCCTAGAAGATAAAGCTTGCTATTAAGCAAAATGTTCATCATTTCCATCGAAAATATCGAAGGAACCATCGCTTCGGTATACATTGTAAATATCGAAATCGGAAGATATAAATACGAAATACAAAGAATAAACATTATATCTCTCTTCAACGGAGATATTTTTTTGATGAGAGAAAACAGTTTATAAGCCAATGTCATCAAAAAGGACAAAACAAGAACGGCGCAGCATATCAAAGGCCATATTATCCAGTCACCAAGATGATGCCCCCTGGGAGAGACATATACCAAAGGAAGATATATTAAGACAACCCACAAGGATACACTAAAGAGTGAATATGAATACATTCTGCGCGTTGGCATAATTAAAATAAAGCAGATAAAGCGTTAAACCTGAGCCATTCTTTTGACACTTTGGAAGCTCACTTATGCCCCCTACCTTGTGTGCATCTGGCGTATGTAATTTTTATATCATTCTATCCCCTCGGACGTCAATCCATTTTTTGCGTCCTGCCCGAACTACAACATGGCAGCAAAATAAACGGCGGCCCCGCAGGAACCGCCGTTTATTAAAAAGCCTAGCTAAAATCAATCATTCACGACGTCAATCAAGTCCTTCAGGCGGGCATAATCACCACGCTTCAGCGTGAAATGCAGGCGCGGAAGCCCTGCCAGCAAGGGCTCGGGGTCATTCTTATCACCCTCCAGCTGCACGAGGTCGCCCTTGGGCATGATATCCGTGTAATCATGGCGAATCCAGTCCAGAAGCTTCTCAGAAAGCGGCTCATTCACACGGATGATACAGTTCTCACCCTCAAAGTAATAGGAGTGGAAACGCTTGTAGAAACGCTCGATATACGCCATGGCGTCCTCTGCGCTCTTACTGAGGTACAGAAGGTGCATATCGTTGGGTGAAATGAGGTTCTCGTCCAGCAGCTCCTTCTCAATAAAACGATGCCAGCGGTACCAGAAAGTCTCACCCGGAATATCCAGCAGCACGATGGGGAAGATGGTGCACTTACCCGTCTGAATGAGGGTAATCGTCTCATAAATCTCATCCATGGTACCGAAGCCGCCTTCAAACGCCACGAGGGCGTCCGTCTGCTTGAGGAAGTTCAGTTTTCTGGTGTAGAAGTAGTAGAAATCCATCATCTTATCGCTTCCCTCCACAAAGGGGTTCGCGTGCTGCTCGAAAGGCAGCGTGATGTTCAGGCCGAAGGAGTTCTCCTTACCGGCACCTTCATTACAGGCCTGCATGATGCCCGGGCCACCGCCGGTGATAATCATGTAGCCATTCTCCACGGCCATGCGAGAAAAATCCACAGCCTGCTTATAGGAAGGATCTTCGGGCTTAATGCGAGCAGAACCGAAACAGGTGATTTTACGAACATTGCGGTAAGGCATGAACATCTTGTCCGCCGCAAACATCTCCATGAGCGTGCGGTTCATCATGTCCAAATCATGCTCCTCCACGTTGGAATCCGCGGCGTTCATCACAGTAGCAAGCATCTGGAGCACCACGTCCGGATTATGTTTGCCGCAGAAACGGCGAGAGAGGTCGTACAGGTTCGCGTCCAGTACAGCGTTACCTGTGTTGGCGGGAATAACTGAGGCCGGAAGATGATGCTCCGCACGGCCATTCAGACTACGAGCTGCGAGAATTTCAGGCTTTTTCATATTCTGTATGATAGCACACGTCCAAAGAATTGTCAGTAAAAAAATCTACTGTCAGCATGATTTTAACAATTCAGTATACTAATTGCGGCAGCATAGGGGCGATTTGCTCGAAAAGACTTGATTTTCATGGGTGACTGTATTATATTCACGCGCGACATGTCTGAACGCAAGAATCCGTATCCTTTTGATATTTTTGAGCCCGCATGGCAAGCCACGTGGGATGCCGAGAAGACCTTCAAGGTTCTTAACCCCGGTGAGGAGGGCTTTGATGCCAGCAAGCCTAAGTGCTATATACTGGATATGTTCCCCTACCCCAGCGGCGCCGGCCTTCATGTAGGCCACCCCGAGGGCTACACAGCCACGGACATCGTGAGCCGCTACAAGCGCATGAACGGCTTCAACGTGCTGCACCCCATGGGCTGGGACTCCTTCGGCCTTCCCGCTGAGCAGTACGCCATTAAGACCGGCCAGCACCCGTCCATCACGACCTACGCTAACATCGACACTTTCCGCCGACAGCTTAAGATGCTGGGCTTCTCCTACGACTGGGATCGCGAAATCGCCACCACAGACCCCTCATATGTGCGCTGGACTCAGTGGATTTTCCTGCGCCTGTACCATTCCTACTACAACGAGGAGCTGAAGAAGGCCTGCCCCGTAAGCGAGCTGGAGGCTAAGGGCTGGACCCGCGAACAGATTGACAACGTGCGCCTCGCCTATGTGGCTGAGGGTATGGTGAACTGGTCCCCCGACATGGGCACCGTGCTCGCCAACGAAGAGGCTGAAGAGTGGAAGAGCAAGGGCCACATCGTGGAGCGCCGCAAGCTGCGCCAGTGGATGCTGCGTATCACCGCCTATGCTGAGCGCCTCATTGATGAGCTGGAGCCTCTGGATTGGCCCGAGAGCATCAAGCTGCTGCAGCGCAACTGGATTGGCAAGTCCACCGGTGCTGAGGTTAACTTCACCTGCAACGGCAAGACCATCACCGTTTACACCACACGCCCGGACACCCTGTTCGGCGCCACCTACATGGTTCTCTCCCCTGAGCACGAGCTGGTGAACGAAATCACCACCGCTGAGCAGAAGGAAGCAGTGACCGCTTATCAGGCTGTCTGCGCCTCCAAGAGTGATTTGGAGCGTACAGAGAGCAAGGACAAGACCGGTGTGTTCACCGGCGCCTACGCTGTGAACCCCGTGAACGGCAAGGAAATCCCCATCTGGATTGCTGACTACGTGCTGACCGGTTATGGTACCGGCGCCATCATGGCCGTGCCCGCTCACGACAGCCGCGACTACGAGTTCGCTGTGAAGTTCGGTCTGCCCATCATCCAGGTGGTACAGCCGGACAATGCCGAGACACCCTGGCAGGACTTCTGCGGTTATGACGGCACCATGGTGAACTCTGAGCACCTCAACGGCCTGAGCGTCCCCGAAGCCAAGAAGCAGATGATTGCTTGGCTGGAGGAGAAGGGCTATGGCTGCGGCAAGGTGAACTACAAGCTGCGTGACTGGCTCTTCAGCCGCCAGCGCTACTGGGGTGAACCCTTCCCCATCGTCTGGAACACGAAGGACGGCAATCACTACGCCATCCCGGAAAGCGAGCTGCCCCTGCTGCAGCCCGAAATGGAAGACTTCAAGCCCAGTGGTGACCCCCGAGGCCCGCTTGTGAAGGCCACTCAGTGGATTCAGTACTCCGAGGATTCCACTCGCGAAACCAACACCATGCCCCAGTGGGCTGGCTCCTGCTGGTACTACCTGCGCTATCTCGATCCCAAGAACGAGAAGGCCTTCATCGACCCCGAAGTGGAGAAGTACTGGATGGGCGGCGCCAACCCCGGCGGTGTAGACCTGTATGTGGGTGGCACTGAGCACGCCGTGCTGCACCTTCTGTATGCCCGCTTCTGGCACAAGGTTCTGTACGATTACGGTCTTGTAAGCACCAACGAGCCCTTCAACAAGCTCGTGAATCAGGGGCTCATTCTGGGCGAGGACAGCCAGAAGATGTCCAAGAGCCGCGGCAACGTGGTGAACCCGGACGACATCGTGCGCGAGTACGGCGCAGACGCCCTGCGCCTGTACGAAATGTTCATGGGCCCGCTCAAGGAGGTGAAGCCCTGGCAGACTAAGGGTGTGGAAGGCATCAGCCGCTTCCTGGCTCGCGTATGGCGTGTGGCTATGGTCGAGAATCAGGAGGGTGAATGGGTGCTCTCCGGCAAGATTACAGCTGAAGACAATGGCGAGGTTACCCCGGTGCGCAAGGAGGTGCACAAGACCATCAAGAAGGTGACGGAAGACATCGATGACATGAGCTTCAACACCGCCATCTCCAAGATGATGGAGTGCACGAACGCCATGACAAGCGCCTCCTCTGTGACCGTGAGCGACTATGTGCAGCTGCTCCACGTGCTGAATCCCTTTGCCCCCCACATCACTGAGGAGCTTTACAGCATCCTGCGCAAGCAGTTTACCTCCCTGCCCGCCTGCCAGCTCTGCCAGCAGACTTGGCCGGTGTTCAACCCCGAGTACCTCGTGGAGAACACGAAGGAAATCGTCATTCAGGTGAACGGCAAGCTGCGTGACAAGATTACCGTGGCTGCTGATGCCTCCAAGGAGGAGCTGGAAGCCACCGCTCTGGCCTCCGCCCGTGTGCAGGAGTTCACCGCTGGCAAGACGGTACGCAAGGTTATCGTGGTGCCAGGCCGCTTGGTCAACATCGTGGCCAACTGATAGCGACCACATAAAATTATCATCCCCCGCCGGTTTTACGCCGGCGGGGGATTTGCTTGATAGTGATGAAAACGTGGCTGAGGGCTCTTTATTCGAGCTGCTCTCGCTCTTTTTTCTGCTCATCCATGGCCACCTGATAATTGTTCAGAATGGCACCCACCACGAGGTTCAGCAGCAGGAAGGCGGAAATGACAAACCAGCTCACATGGTATACCGTAATCACGCTCGGAGAAGCTTTAATCAAGCCATAACGATGGGCGGTGAGAAGATTATAACGCACGTCCGTCCAGTCATCACCGGTCATTACGCGGAAAAGAGTAAACATGGACTCATGCAGCGTGCCATACGGCTCCGGTGAATTAGTGGGAGCATGCGGGGCTTCTGAAACCAGCTGCTCATAATGCACGCGGGCCTCAGCAGAAAGGGTATCCGGCTGCGGCAGTTTGAAGAGGGACACGCCGATGATAGCGAAAAGGTACAGGAAAATGAGATAGAAACAAAGGTTATAGAACAGCGCGCTCATGGATTTAATGAGCACCGCAATAATCAACTTAATTTCCTTGCTGGTACGCAGCAGGCGCAGCACGCGGAACACTCGCAGCACCCGCATCGCCATGGCCATGGAGGCATTCGGCATCAAATCCTCCGGTATATAGCCTATGATTACCAGCGTAAGATCAAAGATATTCCAGCCGCCGGTAAAGAAGCTGCGGTTATCCTTCGCCGCGATATAACGCATGAGTATTTCCAGCGTGAAGATACCGAGAATCACCTTCTGCACGAGAGCAATGACCGCATTCGCGGTGTATGTCTCCACACCGATAAGAGCCGAGTTTATAAGAATAACCACCACTATCAGAAGCTCGAACAGGCGGTTCGTCGTTATTTTCTCACATATTTGTTTCATAACTTTTAGAAAACTGAGAAGTTTTAAGCTTCATTTCACACCGGGATTATGTCAGATACCCCTCCTCGTGTCAATTCCGTTATGTGGCGTGATAAGCAAAAAAACATGCAGTCCAGCGAACTGAACTGCATGTTTTCTCTATGAGTAAAATCAGTTTTAGGCTTCTTAGTGCTTCTTCCAGCCCGGCTTGTGGCGGGAGGCAAGCTCATCCACCACCTGCTCGATACGCAGGCCCTTAGATGTAAGAAGAACAATGAGGTGGTAAAGCATATCAGAGGCCTCATAAACAAGGCGCTCATTCGTGCCATTGCAGGCTTCAATACAAGCCTCCAAAGCTTCCTCACCCACCTTCTGAGCCATGCGGTTCACGCCGTCGCGGAAGAGGGAGGTGGTGTAGGAGCCCTCCGGACGGGCCTCGTTTCTGCCCACCAGCATGTCATAGAGGCCCTGGAGGCTGAATTCCTGCAGCGTATCCTGCAACTCTGTCAAGAACATGAGGGTGTTGGCCTCATTCTTCTCTCCCCAGCAGGTGTCAGTACCCGTGTGGCACACAGGGCCATGAGGAGTGGCCTGAATGAGCAGCGTATCATTATCACAATCCACCTTCACGCTCACCACCTCCAGATAGTTACCGCTGGTCTCACCCTTGGTCCACAGGCACTGGCGGCTGCGGCTCCAGAAGCACACACGGCCGGTCACCTGAGTACGGGCATAGGACTCCGCATTCATGTAACCCAGCATGAGCACCTTACCGGTGGAGGCGTCCTGAATGATGGCCGGCACGAGGCCGCCGCATTTATCAAAATCAATTGTCATGGTATTTCCCTTTCTGAAAACGGAGGTGAAAATCACAGAATCATTTTCTCGATGGGCAGCACGAGAATACCCTGAGCGCCGGCCTCCTTCAGGCGGCCAATGATATCCCAGAAGCAAGCTTCATCCAGCACGGTGTGAATGCTGCACCAGCCCTTCTGAGCGAGAGGCATGATGGTGGGGCTCTTCACGCCGGGGAGCTCTGCCACAATCTGCTCCACACACTCCTCGGGAGCATTCATGAGCACATAGCGCTTATCAGCAGCCGTCATCACGGCGTCCATACGGAAGAGGAGCTTATCAAGAATCTCACGCTTTTCAGCAGGCAGGTTCTTGTGGGCAATAAGCACGGCCTCACTTTCCAGCACCACTTCCACCTCACGCAGGTTGTTGCTCACGAGGGTGGCACCACTGCTCACAATATCAAAAATAGCGTCAGCCAGACCAATGCCGGTGGAAATCTCCACAGAACCGGTAATCACATGGATATGAGCCTGAACGCCCTGCTCTTCCAACCACTTGCGAAGGATGACGGGGTAGGACGTAGCAATACGGCGCCCCTGCAGCCACTGCGGACCGGTATATTCAAACTCCTTAGGAATAGCAATACTCAGACGGCAGCCACCAAAGCCCAGCTTCTTAACAATGTCTGCATCCCCACCGCGCTCGAGATACTCATTCAGACCCACAACGCCGATATCAGCCACGCCGTCAGTCACAGTCTCGGGGATATCATCATCACGAAGGTAAAGCACCTCCATAGGGAATTTACGAGCAGAAACCAGCAGCGTTCTCTTGGATGAGCTAACCTTAATTCCGGCTTCCGCCAGAATTGCCATAGTGTCCTCGTTAAGACGCCCCTTGGATTGGACCGCAATTCTCAGTTTCATATCTTCTGTATGTTCGGGGATAAGTTATTTCCATGCACACCCTGTGCGCTGGATTGTTTATCTTATAGACTGAATGGCAGCGCATGTCAAGCAGCTTTCCCGTCATGTGCAATATATGGTACCCTGTATATCAAAACAGCCTCCCGTTCTGAAAACGGGAGGCCGAAAAAATACGGTGAGATATCAGGAATCAGAGCTCCTCAACGGAAGGCATATCCAGAATCTCGGCATCGCTCACGGTGTTCACCGCAGGAGAGGCAGAATCCTCAGCGGCGGGGATTACATCAGCGGCGGGCTCGGGAGTGGGGAGCGCCTCGCCGGCGGTAGTGCCGGTTACGTCAGGAGCCGTGAACTCCACAGCCTCATAACTGATGGTCTCCTCAGCGGGAGCAGGAGCGGGCTCCTCAGTAGTGGCAGGCTCAGCATCCAGCGCGGGAGTGGGCAGCACGGGGGTATCAGGCTCAGCGGGCGTGCTCTCAGGAGCAGCTGCGGAGGGCTGCAGCACCGTGCGAAGATGCTCAGCCGTTCTGGTGAGGCCGAACTGCAGAGCAATATCCAGAGCATTGCGGCCTTCAGCATCAGTAGCCAGCACCACGGAAGATGCCACGGGCTTACCAGCTTCAGCCAGTTCCTTCTCGCGCTCAGCAATAGCCTTCAACTGGCCCAGCACGAAGTAATGAATGGCAGCATCATACTCCTGTGTATTCTCAGCCTTGCCGGCTGCAAGCACAGTCTCAAGCAGCACGGTGAGCTTGGTCTCAGGATTTACCTCTATAATGGCGGAACCAAGGCGCTCTGCACGAGCTTCACCGCTCATACGGGCCATATCATCCATCCACTCAGCCACGCTACGTGCAGCAGGAGGATTGCTGAGCAGCTCAATGGTGCCACGATATGCAGCCTCGCGCTCAGAGGAGAAGATGAGTGAGAACCAGAAGTTATCACGCTTGTTGTATGCGCCCTCTCCACCGGCCACAAGCTCAGCGGCGGTCAGACCGTCGTTGTTCTTCAGGGAAGCGTCAGCACCGAGGGAAAGCAGCATGCGCACAGCCTCGTTGTTGCCGCGCATAGCAGCCAGCATCAGCGGAGTGTAGCCGTTGTTTTCCTTGGCGTTCACATCCAGACCGGCCTCCACCAACATCAGCGAGCAGTAAGGCATGCCGCTCCAGGAAGCCCAGTGCAATGCGGTGAAGCCATCCTTATCCTTAGCCTGCACATCAATACCGGGCTGAGAGAGAAGGTTCTGCACATAGTACAAGCGGGCGAGGTCACGGGAAAGAGCTTTCTCCGGGTTGTTATAGTTAGCGTATACAGCCCACATGAGCGGAGTACGGCCGGTGGAATCAGCGGTGTTAACGAAGTTTGCGTTACTTGATTTACCGGTAGCAAGCTCGCGCAGGTACACGTTATCAATTTCTTTACCATTCTTATCGGTCTCCAGAGCGCCCTTACGGATGAGGGACACGAGGGAGTCCGTATCGGAAGTCTGCTCGAAGGGCTTCATGGCCAAGTTGCAGAGGTAGCCAAGCGTACCCATGACAAGCATGAGCTTCAGCATATCTTCCACAATACCGCCCCAAGACGTACCGGTGAAAGGAACACCGGGGTACTCAGGGTTCTCGCCATAGTCATTCGTGCCGGCCTGTGAGGGCAGCAGGAAGAATACCAGCAGAGCCACATGCAGCACGCTGCAGAAACCGACTACAAGAATCAGATTAACACTCGCAACCCACTCAGGAGCAGCCGCACCGGTAAGCAGAGGCAAAATCAGGAATGCAACGGAAATGATTTCCACTACTACCAGCATCCAGAAGAAGAAGCGGCTCACGCCGGCATCATGCAGGCGGCGCACCACATGCCACTGAATACAGATAAGATATACCGCCATAGTCAGCAGACAACCGCACACGACAATGCCGCCAATCAGCAGCAATTCAGCGGTAGCAGATGCTACGACACCCGCAATCAGCACAGCCAGCAGCAGGAGATACGGAGCGAACACGGGCCAGAACTTTGCGCGAGTCTCACGCCCGGCGTTGATTTTAGTATCAGACATGGTAAATGAGATTTTCTATGGGTTAGGCGTTCTGTGTGGCGGGTTCTTCTTTTTCGGCTGCGGCCTCGGCCTCATCAGCCTTCTCTGCTGCGTCCTCCTCAGGGTGGTCAGACACGAAGCTGTCCTTGGTCAGGATGATTGCCAGCGGAGAGATAACGGCCATGATGAGATAGAGGGTCCACATCAGCTCCGGGGAGTGCCAGAAGTCAATGTGACCGGTATCCATCTTGGCGGCGATACCATCATAACAGAAGTACGAAACGAGCAGACCGCCCACCACGCCGTTAATCGGCTTGGCAATGAACATGGGCAGAGCAGAGAGTGACATGTAGGAAGCCACCTTATCCTTGGGAGCCACGCGGGCCACGTATTCAGAGAATCGCGGGCTGAACAGCAGCTCACCGGCGGCAAAGATGATAATCTGAGCAACAACGGCAAAGAAGTATGCCTGACCGAGTGTCTCAATACCGGGAATGACGAAGTACCACTCCGGCGGAAGAGCCAGCAGCACCATGGAGGCCGCGGAGATGGACATACCGGAAATCATGAGCTTAACCGTGGAGAAACGATTAAGGATGGGGATGATGATGATAAGACCGGTAATGATGATGAAGGGGTTGAAAGAGTTAATGATACCCAGATCGAAGTCATCACCGATGGTGCGCAGATAGTACTGCGGCATCACAAGGAACTGCAGGGTGAAGACTAAGCGCACACCGAGCGTGAGCACAAGGAAGACGATGAGCTTCTGGAAAGCGCGCTCACGGGCCACTTCACCGATAAGCTGAAGAGGACGGCGCTGGGCAGCTTCCTTCTTAGCGATACGCTCCTCAGGCACAGCGTAGTAGTTCTCATCAATAAAACGAGTAAAGATGAAGGCTATCACGTTACAGGCTGTACCGAAGTTAATTACCCAGAACAGACCATCCACACCTTCGCAGGCGCCACGAATGGGATCCACCACAGCCATACCAGCCAGGAAAGCGCCGATGTTCATGAACAGGTAATAGAAGTTGAAACCTGTGGGACGAGCACGCAGCGTGGTAAAGCGGCGGATGGAGGTGGAGATACAGGGGCTCATGAAAGCCGTACCGAAGGAGAGAATGCCGATACCCGCAATTACAAAGAAGCGGGAGCTATCCTGGCTCATCTCCAGTACCTGAGTACCGAAGTCGGAACCCAGTGCCATGATGAGGCGGCCGCCAATCAGCAGTGTAAAGCCGATGAGGTACGTACGCTTCAGACCAATGATGTCACAAATCGTGCCCACGGCGAACACGAAAAGGGACAGGAACAGCGTGTACATGCCAACCCAGAAGGGAGCGTCCGCATCACGGAAGCCGCAGTAGTCCTTCAGGAACAGCGTGAACACAATGATAAGAGAGAAATACGACAGACCATCAAAGAATTGAATGAAGTTGGTCAGCCAGAAGTCCTTGCCGCACTCGCGCAGCACTTTGAACTCTGAGAAGTATTTCACAATCGGGTTGACCTTAGTGGCCAGCTGGTTGTTTTCTTCGCTCATTGTTTTGGTGTTGTGGGGTGTGTTTTCTTTACTGCAGCACAGCGCCACGGCTGGCATTGGTAGCCAGTTTACGATAACGCTTGAGCCACTTTCCGGAAATCTCCTGCATGGTGGGCTGCCAATTTGCGCGACGGGCAGCAATCTCCTCGTCACTCAGCTCAGCAGAAAGGGAACGGTTGGGGATGTCGATAGAAATGATATCGCCATCTTTCAGCAGGCCAATGAGCCCGCCCTCAGCCGCCTCGGGGGATACGTGACCAATGCACGCACC
>CALABM010000244.1 GCA_937885815.1 uncultured Verrucomicrobiales bacterium
CGCTGCGGTGTATAGCGGCGGGGGAGGAAGAGCTGAGGAGGCAGGAGAAGACCGTGAGTTTTGAGAAAGCCGTGGCGGCGGCGCTGGAAGCACGGCGCGAGCGGCGAAGGCGGACACAGACGGATTTTCGCTATTTTACCCGCCGCTTTATGAAACGCTGCAAGGGATTGGCAGCGAGACGCGTGCGCGCTATTACCGCGCAAGAATGCACTCACTATATAGAGCAAGCCTTCGACACCCCGCGGCAGCGGCAGAAGGCGCGATTGATACTCAGCGGCGTGTTCAGCACCGCGATAAAGCACGGCTGGTGCAGCGAAAACCCTGTGGAAAAGGTGGAAGCGGTGAAGGTGCGAGAAGAGCAAATTGAGATATTAAAACCGCAGGAAATCAATAACTTACTGACAGCAGCAAAGAACTACAAGGGCGGCATGTGCTTGGCTGCCGTAGGGATGATGCTCTATGCCGGTATACGCCCGCATGAAGTAGCCCGCCTGAGCAGAGAACACATCAACCTGCAAGAGGGTACCATCAGCATCTTGCCAAAACACAGCAAAACCGGTGGCGCCAGACTTGTCACCATCCATCCTCCCTTGGCCCAACTCCTGCACACACATTGTCCCACAGGCAAAATATGCCCACCGCAGTGGCCGCGCCATTGGCGGGTGTTGCGCCGCTTAGCCGGGTTCCGTCGCTGGGTGCCGGATGTGCTTCGCCACACCTTCGCCGGGTACCACCTGCGCCACTTCCGCAGCTATAGCGAGCTGCAATACGAAATGGGTCACCGTGACAGCAACCTGCTGCGCACGCGCTATGTGAGCATGGGGCAGGTGATGAATGCCTCAGCTTTTTGGCAGACCGCAGAAGATATCTGTTAATCTCCCATCTTTCCGTCAAATGACTGAATAACAAAGACAAGCATGGGTGGGTGGCTATTTTCGTTATCAGAATACAGCTTGGCTTCAGCAAATGTAAAACTGCTCTGTTTTTTAAGGTGCACGCAGAATTGGCTGGTCTTTTGCGTGGCGGCTGCTATAATGCCAGCGTATTTATGGCTGACATGCAATATCGCAGATGTGGAAAGAGTGGTGTGCTTCTTCCTGAGATTTCTCTTGGGCTGTGGCATAATTTCGGAGGTGGGGCAGATACCGAGACTTGCCGCGCTATGATAGCTAAGGCTATGGAGCTTGGTATTTGCCACTTTGACTTGGCTGATAATTACGGGCCGCCTCCCGGCAGCGCCGAGGAATGCTTTGGCCGCTTGCTGAAGAATGATTTTGCCGCACGGCGTGATGAGATGTTTATCTCCACAAAGGCCGGGCATCTCATGTGGCCGGGCCCGTATGGTGACTGGGGCTCCCGCAAGCACCTGCTGGCCGGGCTTGACCAATCTTTGCGCCGCTTGCAGTTGGATTATGTGGACGTGTTTTACTCGCACCGCCCGGATCCAAACACTCCGCTTGAGGAGACCATAGGCGCGCTGGTGCATGCTGTGCGGAGTGGTAAGGCGCTGTATGCCGGCCTGTCCAAGTATCCGCCGGCACAGTTCAACCGCGCCTGCGAGATGCTGCGTGAGGAAAAAGTACCTTGCCTGCTGCACCAGTTCCGTTATAATCTGCTGGACCGCGCCTGTGAAAAGGCACAGCTGCCTGATGTGGAAGAGCAACAGACCGGTTCCATCGTGTTCTCCCCGCTCGCCCAAGGCATGCTTACCGGTAAGTATCTGAACGGAATGCCGACTGTGAGCCGTGCTGCGGATGAAAGTTCCGTGTTTTTGGATGCCACCAAGGTGGAGGCAGATGCCGTACGCGTGGCCGAGTATCAGAAAATCGCCACGGAAGCCGGGATGTCACTCACTCAGCTGGCGCTTCGCTGGCTTCTGCGCCGTGATGAGATTACATCCGTGCTTATCGGTGCCCGCACTGTGGAGCAACTGGAGCAGTGCGCCTCCGCTTCCGGTCAGGAAGCTCTGCCGGATGATGTGCTTGCGGCCATTGAGGCCGTTCAGGCCTGATTTCTTCGCAATTTTTGCAAGTAAAAACCGCAGCCCTGATTCAGGGCTGCGGTTTTTTATGAGCTTTATCAAGTATGATTAGGCCTTGGCTGCGAAGGTGTCGCGGCAGGGGCACTCACCCAGAGTCCAGTTGGCCTTGCCGCTCTCAGCGATGTGAACGAGGGCATGGTAGGTGTCTTCTGTATCAGCGCCCACCTTAGCGGCGATTTCCTCTGCCGTGGCGGGAGTGGTGCTCAGAGCGGCCTCAGCGCTGGCAAGGAGCTTCAGGAACACGTTAGCGGCAAGCTTGCCGGCCTGCACGCCGGGCTGGTGATAAGCGTTGATGTGAATGAGGCTGGCGTAGAAGCTTACGGCACGCTCGAAGAGGGCGATAAGCATACCCAGTGTGTAAGCATTCACCGTGGGGATGGAGATGGTGATGCTCTGGCGGCCGCTCTCGCTGAGAGCCTTGCGGGTACCGCGAAGGAAGCCCTGCAGGTAATCGCCGGCGGTGAAAGCGTCCTCCACCTTTACGGTATCCGTGGGAGCCTGACGCACCTCAATGAAGGTGACGAAGAAGTTGTTGAGGCCATCGCGGAGCTGCTGCACATAGGCGTGCTGGTCCGTGGAGCCCTTGTTACCGTACACGGAGATACCCTGGTTCACGGTGTTGCCGTCCAGGTCAAGCTCCTTGCCGAGAGACTCCATGATGAGCTGCTGGAGGTACTTGGAGAAGAGCACGAGGCTGTCCTTGTAAGGAAGTACCACCATGTCCTTCTTGCCCTTGCCCTCACCGGCTGCATACCAAGCCAGAGCCAGCTTCATGGAAGCATTAGTGGCAGTATCAGCCACGCGAGTGTGGGCATCCATATCAGCGGCACCCTTCAGCAGGGCATCCACATCCACGCCCTGAAGAGCGGCAGGTACCAGACCCACAACGGAGGGTTCAGAGGTGCGGCCGCCTACCCAGTCTTCCATGGGGAAACGCTTTAGCCTTCCCTCAGCCACGGCAACCTTGTCCAGCGTGGAACCCACGCCGGTCACGGCCACAGCCTGAGCGGCAAAGTTCAGGCCCTTGCCGGTGAAGTAGGCCTGAGCGCAGACCATGCCGTTACGTGTTTCAGGAGTACCGCCGGACTTGGAGATAACCACAGCGAGAGTCTCCGTGAGCGGCAGGGTGTCCAGCACCTTGTACATGCCGTCAGGGTCCGTGTTATCAAGGAAAGCCATGTTCAGGCCGTCAGCGGGCAGGGCGTCAGCCACAAGCTCAGGGCCGAGGGCGGAACCACCGATGCCGATAACAAGGCAGGTGCTGTACTTCTTGCCGTTGGGGGCGAGAATCTTGCCACTGAGCACGTCAGCAGCGAAGGCCTTGAGGTCAGCGAGAGGCTCGTCAATCTTGGCCTTGAGCTCAGCCGTGGGAGCGATGGCGCTGTTGCGCAGCCAGTAGTGGCCCACCATGCGGTTCTCATCGGGGTTAGCGATGGTGCCGGCCTCGAGCGCCGCGATATCAGCGTATGCTCGCTCGATGAGCGGGTTCATTTCTGCCAAGAACTCGGGAGTGAGCGGCAGTTTGGAAAAGTCAAGAGAAATCCCCATCTCGGGGTAACGCAGAAGCTGCTGAGCGTACTGTTTCATAACGGGCGCGGATTATACTCCTGCTTCCCGAGTTTGACAAGCCTTAAATTTGCCCGTAAGCTTTTGCCAGCCTGAGTGTGCCAGATTGAAAAGCATGGAAACGGGAAGAGTTGCCGCGTATATCAGCAGGGCTTGCCATGTGGTTTCTTCCGGCCAGAATCTGTTGAAGTAGATAAGCAGGATAACGTGGAAGTAATAAATGTTAGCTGAGTGGAGACGCCCTATACGCCCCAGCACAGGCAGGGTAAAGTCCTTGTAGTTGCAACAGGCCAGCATGAGGCATACGACAAGCGGCCATGTGCAGAGGAAGAATATACTGCCGCCGGTGTTAATATAGAGCCTGAGTGCATATTCAGCGTAAATCAGCAGCAGTGTGCCGCCGAGGCTGGCAAGGATGTTTACGCGGCTGAGTATCTGCGCGTGGTGTTTGTGCACAAGATAACCGGTTGCCAAAAAGGGCAGCGCTGTCACAATGGCATTGGCCCGCATGAGGAAGAGCGTGTCACTGCTCAGCTCCGGGAACAGCAGCTTGCCGTAGGCGCGGAGTATATAGGCAAAAATGTAGAGCAGGGGTACGAAGTAGATAGCACGGGGAACAAAGCGTCGCAGGAGCCACATGATGAGCAGCCCTTGCCACATGGCGGTAAGATACCACAGGTGTGTGCTGATAACATGGCCGGTAAGGAGTATCATCAGATAATCCCCCACGCTGTAACGGCTGAGAGGCGCGCCATTCAGCAGGTAGAGCGTCAGATACATCGCATTGCATACAAGACTCAGCCCCAGAGATTTTTTTGCCCATTTCGTGGCTTTGCCGAGCTCTCTTTCCTTATCTGCCGAGTACAGCAGAAAACCGGTTATGGCTAAGAAGCAGGGCGTGGCTATGCCCAGCAGCGGGAGGAGTGCCGTCTTGCCACAGAGCTCAGCATGCACTATTACCACCAGTATGGAGCATATGGCCTTCAGTACGTACAGGGACTCAATGCGTTTCTTTTGTTCAATCTTGCCGCCCATGCGCCGCGCATTATAGAGGCGACTTTAGCTTATGTCAATAGTAAAAACAATGTCTTTTATTCTTTGGCTGTAACAAGGAAAAAAGCCGACGCGATAGGCGCGTCGGCTTGGAAAATGCTGATTGTTATCCGGAGTTACTCGGCAGAGGGAGTCCACTCGATGCGGTTCTCTTCCTTCCAGAACTTCTCCAGCCCGTAGAACTCGCGGACTTCATCAGCCATGATGTGTACCATCACGTCGATGTAATCCAGCACGGACCAGAGGGCATTCGGGGTGCGCTCGGCGTATACGGGCTCGATGTTGTACTTCTCACCCACTTCCTTATCGATACCGCCGAGGACGGCGCGAAGGTGGGGGGTGGAGGTTGCGGTACAGACGATGGCGAAGTCTGTAATGGAGGAGGTGCCACGCAGGTCGTAGATGGCGATGTTGGAGGCCTTAGCCTCATCGGCGGCGGCTGCGCAGGCGAGTGCCAGTTCTTTGCTGTTCATGGTAATAAATGAAAAGAGGGTTAAAGTGAAGTATTCTGAGTATTGTCGCTGTCCTGAGTCGGAGCCGGAGGCTGGTCATCAGGTGTCTGCAGGTCGGTAGGAGCGTCAAGCGCTTCGGATACGGGCGGAGGCAACTCGCGCACAGGCGGGTTAGCCATGGTGCCGGTCTCCAGTAGCTCTTCAATCTGCTCGCCGTTCAGTGTTTCGTACTCGATGAGCTTATCTGCCACCAGCAGAAGGCGCTCCTTGTTTTCGGTGAGAATAGCGATAGCGCGGTTATAGTTTTCCGTCACGATACGCTGGATTTCCTCATCAATCATCTGGGCTGTGCGCTCAGAGAAGTTGCGCGTGGTCTGGGAGATATCACGAGCCAAGAAGACTTCGTTGTGGCTTGTGCCGTACTCGATGGGGCCGAGTTTCTCGCTCATGCCGTATACGCATACCATCTTGCGTGCGATGGAGGTGGCGGACTGAATGTCACCGCGGGCTCCGCCGGAGATGTCACCGAACACCACCTGCTCAGCGCAGCGGCCACCCATAGCCATGACGATGTAGTCCAGCAGCTCGCTCTTGTACTCGCTGTGCTTGTCTTCATCCGGCAGCATCATGGTGACGCCGAGTGCCGGGCCACGGGGAATGATGGTGACCTTGTGCAGAGGAAGGCTCTTTTTCAGCTCGGTCTTCAGCAAGCAGATGGCGTGGCCTGCCTCATGCACGGCTGTGTTGTACTTTTCCTTATCCGTGATTTCAAGAGAGCGGCGTTCGCGGCCCCAGCGTACTTTTTCACGTGCTTCCTCCAAATCACTCTGCGTGATGGAGGGCTTGTTCTTACGGGCGGCCACAAGGGCGGCCTCGTTCACGAGGTTAGCGAGCTCGGCACCGGAGAAGCCGGTGGTGGCACGGGCAATCGGGTTCAGGTCCACATTCGGATCCAGCTTGACCTTACGGGCATGCACACGAAGAATCTGCTCACGGCCGGCGGCATCCGGAAGGTTAACTACCACCTGACGGTCAAAGCGACCGGGGCGAAGCAGGGCGGGATCCAGCACGTCTACTCGGTTCGTAGCGGCAATGACGATGACGTTCTCATTTGCCGTGAAACCGTCCATCTCCACGAGGAGGGCGTTCAGCGTCTGCTCGCGCTCGTCATGGCCACCGCCCACACCATGGCCACGGTGGCGGCCTACGGCGTCAATTTCATCGATGAAGATGAGGCAGGGGGAATGCTTCTTGGCCTCAGCGAACATGTCACGCACACGGCTGGCACCCACACCCACGAACATTTCCACGAAGTCGGAACCGGAAATGGTGTAGAAGGGTACATCTGCCTCGCCGGCAATAGCCTTGGCCAGCAGGGTCTTACCCGTGCCGGGAGGGCCTACCATGAGCACGCCCTTGGGAATGGTGCCGCCGAGATTACGGAACTTACCGGGATTGCGCAGGAACTCCACGATTTCCCACACCTCTTCCTTAGCTTCGGAGATGCCGGCTACGTCCTTGAAGGTAATCTGGTTCTGGCTGGGGTCCAGCAGGCGGGCACGGCTGCGGGCAAACTTCATGGCGCCGCTGGGGCCACCGCCCTGAGCGCGGAAGAGGAAGATGAGGATGATGAAGATGAGCACCACCGGCAGGCAGTTAATGAGAATCATCTCCCAAGTGTTGCTCTCTACCTTGTATACGGCGTGGCTGCCCAGCAACTCTTTCACCTGATCACCTTGGAAGGTGCGGCTGAAGGTGACGCTTACGGGCTCTACATTGGCGCGTTCAATGATGCCTTCGGGGTTCTTGCGGTACTGACCAACCACGACACCCTGAGTGCGCTCTGCATTCGTGAAGTAGATGACGGGGTGCTGCTCTGTGGTGTCCAGAATTCGGCCTTCTTCACCGAGCACACGGAAGTAATCCGTGGAGATAACCTTGTCAGCCTCCTTTATGGCTTCTTCAGACGGAGCCTCCTGACGTGTTTCCGTGATGCCGTAGCGGTTAAAAAGTGTCTTGAGCTCTTCACTCTCAGTGAAGGGCATGTAGAACGGAGCGTACGTCGGGGTGGGGATTTGTCTGTAGGCATATGCCGTCAGCACGCTATTGCTGGAGCCGTCATCACTGGTGACTTCAATGGGGTACTGCTCGCGGTTTGTCAGAATGATTCTGCCGTTTCGGTACTCCTTCTTGAACTCGTCTAGGGTGAGACTGCGTGCCGTGCGTCCCATACCGCCATCTGATGAGAATGCCAGCATAAGAATACCGGCGATGACGGCCATGAGAATCCACAGCCCCCAGTTCGGGGAGCTGCCCGGAGTGGGAGGAAGTCCGTTTTTGTTCTGGTTCTGGTCTGCCATGGGCTTCGATAGTGATTTTCCGTATTTTATCCTATAATGCCGAGGAGTGAAACGTCATTTCGAGACATAAAGCCTAAAAGAATGTCATGAACCCACGGAATATGGCAGCCTGACTAGCCAAATATCATTTTTTGTGTTACTGTAGGGCGCATGCAGACGGAGGTAATAGAAGAATCGCTGGATTACAAGTTTACGGATGTGACCTGGCTGAAGCAGGCTCTCACTCATCCCAGCGCCGACCAGAAGCGCAGCACGAACTTGGCCTACGAGCGTCTGGAGTACTTGGGTGATGCAGTGCTGGAGCTGGTGGTTAGTCGCGAGCTGTTCTCGCTTTATCCCAAGGCTGATGAAGGCACGCTTACCAAGCTGCGCTCCGGTATTGTGAGCCGCCAGCATCTTTCTGACCTTTGCCGTGAGCTGGGCTGGTGTGACCATCTCGTCATGAGCCCTCAGCTGGAAAAGAACGGTGGGCGCTATGCTTTCTCTGTAATGGCGAATACCTTTGAGAGCGTCATCGGCGCTGTTATGGCTGATTCTAACTATAATGCAGCTCGAAAGGTGGCTCTGCGCCTCATGGATAAGAGCCTGAAGAACGCCCATAATTACATGGAGGTGAACTACAAGGGCAAGCTGCTGGAGGAGCTTCAGGCTGTGGATGGTACCGGCCCGGAGTATGTGGTGGTTCCCGTGGATGAAAATAAGCCTGCCGGGCCTTTCTTTGCTCGCGCCATGTGGCATGGCCGCGTCATTGGTGAAGCTGAAGGTAGCAGCAAACACCGCGCTCAGGTTTCCTCTGCGCAGGATGCTCTTTCCAAGCGCCTCTGGGAACAGGCATGACTCTAAAGCTTTGATAAGCTTTTAGCCGTTGTCGCGTTTATTCCTGAGAATGAGCGCAAAAGAGTTCGTGGGCGTCTCTTCGCTGTGGACGCCATGCGGAGTAAGGAAAGGTTTCACTGATTTCCAGCGCTGAGACCGGAATACGAAAACGGGTATTGTCCCCCAGCTCCATCCTGTATTCAAAATAGTGGTACTCCTCATCGCTGCCCAGATAATCCGTTCCGCGATACATGGATCGAGGAAAATTAACAAGCGCAACGGCTTCTGCGTACGTGTATGTTTTCTCAGATGGGGAACATGAGCTCAATATGATTGTGCTCAAACTCGCGCACATGAGAAGGGGCAAGGTGCAATAGTTCACAGCCTTTTTCATAGACTTCATAATCAACATGATAGCTCGATACAAGGCGTAAATTATTTTCCCTCTATTTGTTCTTTTGATTGATGTGATGCTCCTCGCATGGCCAGCAGGAAAATGCCGGCACCGAGTATAGCGCCCAGCGTGTCCATGAGCATATCTTTCTGCGCGTCCCACACGTCACCCTGTGAGCCGAGGAAAGCCAGCCCGGCGCTGCCGCCATCTATCTCCGCATAAAGCCACTCAACTAACTCCCAGAAGTTAGCCACTGCCATGATGATGACGATGCTGTAAACCGCAGCAGAGCGCAGCCCGTTTGCTTGCTTGTATCGCCACAGCAATTCTGCCACACCCACGGCATTGAGCCCCACCACAAAATGCGCCACGCGGTCATAGTGATTGCGCTCGAACCCCAAGAAGCCGCATACCCCGTCAAATGGCACAAGTTCAAAGGTATAGTGAGCGCCTATCACCTGCATGTAGCACCAGAGGAAAATGAAAAAATAGGAGATTAAGCTCAGCTTCAGTTTTCTGTACAGCCCGCCGAAGACTGCCAGCAGTACAAATACCATCGCCATTTCCGTCCACCATACCTGCATATCATGCGGGTTAATAAAGGACCACACCATCAGCCCAAGAAGGGCAGCCAGCATCAGCATTAAGGTAATAGCACGCGTACTCATGGAACTCAGGGAAACTCTTTGCGCTGTTGATTATACAGATGGCATTCCCCCGGTGCAATACAAAAGAATAGTTTAATGGCTGTTATTAACATTAAGGGATAAAAATTATACCCATGTTTCTACTACGATGCTTATCTTTGCTTTCTATCAAATGTATTATCCTAGGGTAAATGGCAAGTTTTTAAGAAAAAAGCAATTTTTTAGCAAAAAAGTGGCGGATTGACCTCTTCGGTGCAGTTATATATAATGAAGATAGCTTATTTAATCGGATGCGTTTTTTCTTTACTAGACACAGCCGGGAGCTCCACCAGCAATGCGCGGAGTGGTTTCTGGCGTGTCGTCATCGCCTGATAGCTTTTACCGAGCACCAGATTGATAGCATGACTGATGCCGAGCACTTGTTGTCCTCTGTCATGGGGAAAGTGGTAGCTGCTATAGTCCGCCGGAATCTTCCTAAGGAAGAATGGCTGCCCTATACTTACACGGCTATCCGAAATGCTGCTATTAGTCAGAAAAAGAAAAACGCCCGTCGCTTTGAAGCGGAGCTGAAATACGGGACTGATGAGCCCTGTGCCGTTGAACTCCCGGATAGCGATATTTACGAACACCTGCGGCATCAGATCTCGTGCTTGCCTCAATTAACCTCGCGCATTGTCCGTATGAGGATATGGGAAGAGCTTAGTTTTGCCGAAATCGGCAGACAGCTCAATATGCCGGAATCCACCGTGAGAGCTCGTTACCAATCAGCATTGCTCCAACTCAGAAAACATATCTCCGAAGACTTAGCATGAACAAGCCCCCATACAGCACAGAAGACGTTGAAAACATCTTGCGGGAACTTGCCGCGCGGGATAAAAGAACTCCTATGAGTGATGAGTTCACGGCAAAAATGCTGCGGCTGATAGATGACGAGGTGGAGCGTGGGCTGAACCGCAAGCTCTATAAGCGTATGGCTCAAGTAGCAGCAAGCGTTGCCCTATTAGCTGTGGTTGGCGTGGTTCTGATGCGCTCGGCTGTGAATACACCGGAAGCTTTATTAACTAAAGCCCCTGAGCAGAAAATTGTAGAGCAGCCTTTGCCTTGCCAGATTGCATTGAACGAGCTTGACGCCTTAAAAAACGGCATGCAGCCGGCTACCGATTTGCCTCAATCAGAGGATGAGGGGGCTTCAATTTCCTCCGGGCAATTCCGGATTACTGTGTGTGTGGATACGTTATGAGATTTTTACAATGAATCAATTATTTTCCATCATCTGCTTACTATTCGTCTTGCTGTGCGGGGGATGTTCCACCTCCTTGGCCGCAGCGGAGTCTGCCCCCTGTCGCTGGGAGATTGTGTCGGAAATCTATCTTGGTGTGCAGTCCCACGAGCTTAGCCCGGAGGAGCGGCAAGACTTGGTACGCTACGGAGTTCCGAAACGTCAAGGCTTGAAAGTGGTGGGCATTGCCCCGGGAAGCCCTGCAGAGCGTGCGGGAATGCAAGTGGGTGATTACATCCTCAAGTATAACGGCGCGTCCATTAAATGCCCTGCGGATCTACTGCTGGCTATGAGAAACACAAAGCCGGGGGAATATGGTCACTTCGATATCTGGCGAGCGGGTGCCAGAATGCCGCTACCCGTGCTTGTCGGGGCGCTGCCACAGCCCAGAGTTCTGGGCTATATCACATTTAAACAAGGTGAATTACGCCGTGGCGATGAGTTGCAGCAGAAGCAGAAAGAACTGGCGGTTTTGCTGAGTGCCAATGTGCCGAGTCTTGCGGACATTCGCTCTGTGGTGCGTGAAATCCACCACATCCTTCCCTCAGCGCAAAGAACCGGTAGCCTGCGCTTGTATTATAGAGTGCCGAGTGGGCAATTCTCTATCACTGCTTACCCGGATAAAATAACCGTGGCCTTGTACCTGACCGAATCTACGGAAACATACCATATCATGAAGCAAGACGATTCTCTACCGGCGCATGTGCGGGCTCTTCTCAGAATGACTGCCGATAATTAAATGCAATTTTTTGAAAAATCTTGCGGATTCGGTGCCGGGAAGTATTATTATATGTAGAAGGAGATAAAATAATGCAATTGTTAACGAAGAAAAACGTGTTACTTGTACTGCAGATGCTTATTGTGGTCAGCATCCTTATCGGCTTGGTTGACGGATTGCTCATAGTTAACGAAATGACAGATGTTTATATGCTGGATGGTGTTTTGTATACCATGCAGCCGGGGGAACAATTTGAGGTGCTGCATAACGCGGTTCACGAATTGATTGACGATAGTATCGTCTACAGCATTATAGCAGCCTTTGCACTGGCAACCTCCCTTATCACAGGAGTAGCGGCCTTTATATTGACCTGTTTCATTAAAACTTATCCTAAACAGTCACCCAAAGAGATTTAATACTCATGCCCCAATTACGTAAAATCCTTACCACCTCAGCCCTCTGCCTTGCAGCAGTGGGGGTGAGTTCGTGCAGTTACTGCTTGCCATCCCTGCATAGCTCTGAGGCGGTGTTACACCGCGACCATCAGGTAGTAGTATGCTTGGTTGAGCCTATTACTGTCAAATACCGGTATCAGGGCAAAGACTATTACCCCATCAGACTCGCTTATGCTGTAGATAAAGGTGCCGGCATCTATCAACGGGGGGATTGCAGAAATTTATGCAGGATGGATACGTCAGAGCGTTTTGAAATACAAGAAGCGTCAATTTGTACGTATTTGTATGAAAAACCTTCTGAGTCTTCGCTTATACGCCCGGAGTTATTGATTCCTGAAAAGGATTTTAATTTCACAGAAGCCGAATGTATCAAACTTGATGGGGATTACATTAATAGGGTTCATTATGTGACGGGGATGCCCTACGATGAAATCCGAGGGGCTGTTAACGGTATGCCGATAACGGAGCCCGCAGAAGCCCCCGCCGTGTGGAGATATGCAGCATTAGCTCCGCTGGTTGTGGTAGACATCGCAGGTACCGTGGCGCTGTTCGGCGTGGATGTCGCCACGGGAGTTCTTCTTCTGCCCGTGTATGCCGTAAAGAACGCATTTGAAGGAAAACTTCATTTAGAATGAGACAGGTCATGCCCTCATTCCCCAGAATCCTTACCACCTCAGCCCTCCACGCTTGAACTGAGGGGTAGGAATTGATATAATGCCCCGTAACAGATACACGCTTAGTTATGACCAAGTTCCAATTCTCCAGAATCCTTACCATTTGCTCCCTGTGCCTTGCGGCGGTGGGGGTGAGCTCGTGCACTGCGGCTGAAATTGAGTCTTCTGATAATACGGCAGCTCACGCCTACGAAAATGTTAATTTAGATTTTGCCAATACAGCTGAAAGCATATACGAAGATTTTTTGGAAAACATAAGACACATAACCGCCCCTCTTCTAAAGGACGTTGATATCATATCAAAGTATGGCGAGCCTAAATTTGATGTCCGCCCGGGTAGTTGTCGATATAGAGTTTTGTTTTACTAGTTTTCTGATAAAACTGTTGTTGTTGTTTGCGAATACGGAATAGTAAAAGAAGTTGAGGTGCACGATTTCATCATTCCAGAGGAGGATATAATGCCATTTATTCCTTGGGCTCCGGAAGATATTGATTAGTAAAAGAAGGTGAAAAAAAATGAGTGGTCGCTGATGAATCAAAATATTTGCCACCACTGCCGTCCGACGAGAATTCAACGTCGGGCCTATGGCTATCGCAACTTTCAGAACTATCGGTTAAGAGTG
>CALABM010000245.1 GCA_937885815.1 uncultured Verrucomicrobiales bacterium
GAAGTCATCCGTAATAACAGTTTTGATGCCGCCTTGGAAAACGGCCACACACTGGGCAGCGTGCTGAAAGCCGCGGGCTACAGCACAGCCCTCATCGGTAAGTGGGGGATAGGCGGTGGCCGCGAGAGCGGCGGCACGCCCACCACCTGCCCGGCTTGGCCCACCCTGCGCGGCTTTGATTACTTCTTCGGTTACAACAACCACTTAGCCGGTCACCGCCATTACCCGCTGGAGGAAAGCAATGCAGACCCCGAGACGCACCGCAACGCCATATGGGATGGTGATGAAATGATTACCGACAAGCTGGCCGGCTGCTACTGCACGGATCTCTTCACCGCCCGCGCTAAAAAGTGGATAGTGGACCAGCACACAGCTGACAGCAGCAAGCCCTTCTTCTTGGCCCTTACCTATGTGGCCCCCCACGCCCGCTTGGGCATCCCCGCAGGCCCCTACCCCGCCGGCGGCGGTCTGAATGGCGGCGTCCAGTGGCTGGGCACTCCCGGCAGGATGATTAATACTGCCATGCCTGAAAGCTGGGATAGCTTCATCCATCCCCAGTACCGTGAAGCATGGCAAGATTACGCCCGTGAGCGCTATGGCAATGGCGCACCTCACAAGCTCATGACCGCTCGCCGCCATGCCTCTATGATTACCCGAGTGGACGAAGCACTCGGTGACCTCGTGCAGCTTTGCGAGGATTTGGGCATTGCGGATAATACCGTCATCATCTTCACCAGCGACAACGGCTCCCATGATGAGCCGGGTGCCGTGGGCGGTTTTGCCGGGCACCCCGCCCCAGCGCAGGATCCCTCCTTCTTCCGCAGCTACGGCAATCATGACGGCATCAAGCGAGATGTGTTTGACGGCGGCCTGCGCGTGCCCTGCGTGGTGTACGGCCCGGGCATCGTGAACAGCGGCCTCATCAGCAACACCCCCACGCAGTTCCAGGACTGGATGGCCACCGTGTGCGATTTAGCGAACATTCCCGCCCCCATGCGCTGCGATGGCACCTCCCTGCTGCCTCTGCTGCAGGGGCATGATACCCTCAGCACCCAGCCGAACCGCGTACTGTACGCAGAATACGCATTCGGAGGTGGAATGGCCCAGTACCAAGACTACACAGCCGACAAGCGCGGCCGCACCCGTGGTGAACAGCAGGTGCTCATCTTCTTTGACCACCGCACACGCCGCTGGCTGAAGGCCCTCCGCACCGGCATCAGCACCGGCCAGGAAAACTGGGAGCTCTATGATACGGAGGCAGACCCGCACGAGAGCACCCGCTTGCCGGAATCCGCCAACGCGGATATGCAGCGCTTCCTCTGCAACCTCGCCCTCTGGAACCGCCGTGCCTATGATTACTATCGAGACCCGCAGGCCCCCCGCCGCAATAACAGCTGCGGTGGCTTCCGCAGCTATGATATGAATCTCGTGCCCGCAACTCCGGATGCTACCACGGATGACGGCTCCGGTCTTTACATGCAGCAGGTGCAAGCCACCGCCCCTTGGGTACCCGCAGCGGTGGATGCCCCTGCCACGGCTGATTTGCGCATCGAGAACCCGAACGGCATCTCCCTGCCCGCCGGCACCATCACGACCTTCATCGGCTACATCAATGTGCCCACCACCGGCCACCACTGGCACTTCTACCTGACGCTCAGTGATGTGCCCGGCTCCCGCGCCTTCGTGAAGATGCACAACTTCAACCTCATCGACGCTGACGCCTCCTACACCCCCGGCGCCACCGCCACGGAGAGCGCAGCCGCTAACACTGTGGAGCTGGATGCCACCCGCACCGGCTACAAGGGCATTCCCCTCACCGCCGGCCTGCACCCCATCACCATCACCGTGGTACAGGGCGAATCCGCCCCCGGCACCCTCAAGCTGGAGTGGAACCGCGGCCCGCTGAATGGCCGTCAAACGCCCCGCGTGCCCATCCCTGCAGAGGCTTTCCGCCCCGGCCCCATCTATGTGCCGGCTGTACCTGCAGCGAAATAACTCAGCCACAAGGCTCCGACTTCACAGCGCCTCATTCTCTCACGTGGAATGAGGCGTTTTTTTCCTGATAACCTAGCGGTTCACGCGGGGATTTGCGTTTTCATTTGCCAAAAAGTGAGGGCTATGTTAAACTAAGCGCATGCTGACAGGGAATGAAGAAAAAGTGGACGCGCTGTGCAAGCGGCACTGTGCCTTTGCCCTGTACGCCCTGCCCGATGAAAAGAAGGCTCATTTTTGCATGGCCGCAGATGGCCGCACGGAGAAAGCCGGCTGCTTAAGCGCTGGTTTTATCGTGGCGACCTTCACCGGAGAGCAGCTCTTCATCCCAGCAGAGCTGGAGGAGCCGCCCGCCACGGCCGATGCTTGGCCGGAGCTGGAGCAAGCTCCTGAACACCCCGCCACCACACGAGAGCAATATGCAGCTCTTTTCAAGCTCTATACCGGGTACATCCACAGCGGACGCGTACGCAAGATTGTGTTGGCCCGCACGGCAGATGAGGCCGTGACTCCCGATTTCTCGCCCTGCCGAGCCTTCCAGCAGGCCTGCGAAGCCCGACCGGAGGCGTTCAAAGCATTGGTGCACACACCGCAGCACGGCACATGGCTCTTCTGCACGCCCGAGCAGCTCATCACCGGGCATGATACGGACTGGCACACCATGGCACTGGCCGGCACCCGCATGCCTTGCCGCCTGCCTTGGGATTCCAAAAACCGCAGAGAACAGGCGCTGGTAACGGAATTCGTGCGAGAAATCCTCACCCCGCTGGCCGACGAAATCATCGAAAGCCAGCCCGAGAACCTGCGTGCCGGCAATATCGAGCACCTCTGCACTCGCTTCCACCTGCGCATGCCTCAGGAAAATCTGCTCCGTGTGCTGGCTCAGCTGCCCCCCACGCCGGCTGTGTGCGGTTCACCCGTGGAGACAGCCCGCGAGCTGCTACTCTCCACCCCGGACATTAACCGTAGCTGCTACGCGGGATATCTGGGCCCATGGGATAAAAGCTCGGTACAGCTCTACGTTTCCCTGCGCTGCATGCAGATATTCCCGGGCTTCTGCCGCCTGTATGCCGGTGGTGGCCTCATGCCGGATTCTGATGAGGAAAGCGAATGGCAGGAAACCCACGCGAAGATGCAGACCATGAGGGCGCTTATCAGGTAACCTCACGAGAGAGAAGCACGTTTTATTACCAAGGGGTATGAGTGAGTATTTGTTCAAGGTAACCGGCATGAGCTGCTCTGCCTGCTCAGCCCGAGTGGAACGCGCCGTGGCACCCATGCCCGGCGTGCAGAGCGTGCAGGTGAATCTGCTGACCGGTAGCATGCGGGTACGCCTCTCAGACGAACAAACGCCGGAGAGTATCATCTCCGCAGTAGAGACCGCAGGCTACGGCGCCGCCCTCAGCACGGGAGATAGCCAGAGCACACAACGCGGAGATACTGGGCTGAAACGCCGCTTTTTCACATCAGCCGCGCTCCTGCTGCCGCTGATGCTGGCGCACCACCTGTGGCACGGCACGCTCTCGGACGTAGTGCAGCTGCTGCTCTCCCTGCCCGTACTGTGGCTGAACCGCCACTTTTTCGTGAATGGCTTCAAGGGCGTACTGAAAGGCGCCGCGAATATGGATACACTCGTGGCGCTGGGTGCCGGTGCAGCCATGGCGGATGGTCTGGCCAATTTATATCTCCATCACCGTGGCGTCTGTTATTTCGAGAGTGCCGCAATGATTGTGACGCTCATCACGCTGGGCAAGTGGCTGGAAGGCCAAGCCACCAGCCGGACAGGCGGCGCACTGGAGAAGCTGATGGAGCTTATGCCCCGCGTCGCAACCGTTTTAAGAGACGGGCAAACAATGATTGTGCCGGCGGATGCCGTGCAACCCGGCGAGCTCGTACTGGTACGCCCCGGCGAACGCATCCCTGTGGATGGCACGGTAATGGAGGGCATCTCAGCTGCAGATGAAGCAGCCCTCACCGGTGAAAGCCTGCCCGTGGAAAAATCCCCCGGCAGCCTGGTATATGCCGGCACAGTGAACCGCCACGGCACCCTCCGGCTGCGCACAGATAAACCAACAGCGGAGAGTGAGCTGGCCGGCGTCATCTCGCTGGTGGGAGAAGCCTCAGCCACCAAGGCCCCCATCTCCCGCCTGGCAGACCGCATTTCCGGGGTATTCGTGCCGGTTGTCGTCTGCCTCGCCCTGCTGACAGCCATCGGCTGGCTCCTGAGCGGAGCCGAGGTAGGATTTGCGGTATCATGCGCCATTGCGGTGTTAGTTATCAGTTGCCCCTGTGCACTGGGGCTTGCCACGCCGGTGACCATCATGGTGGGCACAGGGCGCGGCGCGGAATGCGGCATTTTATTCCGGAACGGCACAGCTCTGGAGAACGCTCACCGCGCCACCACGGTGCTGCTGGATAAAACCGGCACTATCACCACCGGTCATCCGACCGTGACAAATGTCATCCCCGCAGCCGGGCACACGAAGGAAGAATTACTCAGGATTGCGGCGGATTTGGAAAGCGAGGGAAATCACCCGCTGGCAGCAGCCGTACGAAAAGCCACAGCAGCCCTCACACCACGCAGCATCACGAATGCCACCTATCTCCCCGGCCGTGGCATCACCGCCACCATCTCCGGCATCCCCTGCGCCGCCGGAAATGCAGCCTTCATGCAGGAACTGGGCATCACCACACCGGATACGGCCCCCCTCGCCGCTCAGGGAAAAACACCAATTTTCTTCGCTCAAGGGCAGACGCTGCTTGGCACCTTGGCCGTGGCCGACCCTATGAAACCGGAAGCTCCCACCGCTATCGCAGCGCTGAAAAAACTCGGGCTGCGTGTGCTCATGGTAACCGGAGATAACGCCCGCACGGCAGAAGCCATTGCCAGCCGTGCCGGGGTGGATGAAGTGCATGCTGATACTCTACCGCAAGACAAAGACGCGCTCGTTCGCCGCCTGCAAGCCTCAGGGCAACGCGTGCTCATGGTGGGAGACGGCATCAATGACGCCCCTGCCCTCACGCGGGCAGATGTAGGCATGGCCATCGGCGCCGGCACAGATATCGCCATGGAAAGTGCGGACATCATCCTTGTGCGTAGCAATCTGATGGACGCAGTGGCCGCGCTGCGCCTCAGCCACGCCGTGCTGCGGAACATCCGTGGCAACCTCTTCTGGGCCCTCCTGTACAACTGCCTCGCTATCCCCCTCGCTGCAGGGCTTTTCTTCCCCTTCACCGGCTGGGTTCTTCACCCTGCCGTGGCCGCTGCTGCCATGGGCATGAGCAGCTTCTGCGTGGTCACTAATGCACTGAGACTACGCCGCTTCCAACCTCTCCCACCACAGACCATGAATACCATCACGATTAAAGTAGACGGCATGATGTGCCCCCATTGCGAGGCTCACGTCACCAAGGCCCTGCTCGCTATCCCCGGGGTTGCTGATTGCAAGGCTGACCACAAGGCAAAACTCGTCACCCTCACCACCACGCAGGATATCCCCCTCGCCACCCTTCACGCCACCATCACTGAGCAGGGATACACAGTACTCTAAATTTTTAGGCATTTTCGCCCGGAATACGCAAAAAAATGACAAAAGCGTGATAAAATACTTGACACAGGGAACGGAATGAGGTATTCTCGCTGCCCGTTCCCGGACAATCTATCAACCACAATCAATTACATCATGCGTTCCGTTATCGTACGTAAAGGAGAACCGATCGACCGCGCTCTTAAGCGCCTCAAGACCAAGCTGGACACCGAGGGTATCCTCGAGGAAATGCGCCGTCGTCGCGCTTTCGAGAGCCCCATGGATGAGAAGCGCCGCAAGGCTCGCTCCGCCAGCAAGCGCAACAAGGTAAAGTGGCGCTTCACCAACAAGGAAGAGATTCCCGCCGCTGCCGTAACCCCCGCTGCTGAGGCTTAAACCTTCTCCGTCTGGGAAATTTTCTGAAAAGACGCATCTGAAAGGATGCGTCTTTTTTTGTATAAATAACTACCTGAGAAAGAAAATCTTATTTTTGGGCTTGAATGATGCACATCTCTGTGCTAGTCTCATGCCGCTATGGAACCTGATTCACCTCACCTAAGGGGCTGCCTGGTCGTCTTTGAAGGCATTGACGGCACGGGCAAATCAACCCAAATCAAACTGTTGGCCGACTACCTGCGCTGCCAGGGCAAGGAAGTAATAACGGATTACGAACCCACCCGCGGCGAATGGGGTATGAAAGTGCGAAACGCAGCACTGAGCGGCGAACGCCTGAGCATAGGAGAGGAAATTAACTGCCTGCTGCAAGACAGGCGTGAACATGTGCGCGAGCTGATTGAGCCCGCTCTGAAACGCGGCACTTGGGTGCTGCTGGACCGCTACTATCTTTCCATGATGGCTTATCAAGGTGCCTCAGGGGTGAACGTGGAGGAAATCCGCGAGATGAATGAAGAGTTTGCCACCATCCCGGATGTAGCCTTCTGGCTGGATATCCCTGTGGAAATGGCCATGGAGCGCATGAACGCCCGCGGCAACGGAAAGGATGCGTTTGAAAATGAAACCTTCCTTCAGGCCTGCTCTGATATTTATTCATCAATGGAAATGCCCTGGCTCTTCCGCATAGAGGCTGATGGCACAATAGATGAAGTTCACGCTAAGGTGTGTGACATCATCCGCGACGAACTCACCGGAGCATAATTTCATGCCAACAGCCCTCAGCCTGCGCCCGTGGAGCCTGACAGACGCTCCGCGTGTCGCTGAGCTCATGAACAGCCCAGAAGTTCTGCGCTATCTGACCAGCATGCTTCCTAATCCGTATACATTGACAGATGCGGAGGCCTTTTTGACGAGAGTTGTGGAACAAAATCAGCCGCAACGGGCTATTCTGTTTGACGGCAAAGTTGTCGGCTGCGTGGGAGTGAGCCCCGACCACGAAACGCAGGCCTACATGTTGGGCTACTGGCTGGGCGCCCCATGGCAGGGGCGCGGCATTGCCACACAAGCGGTTCAGCAATTTCTGGAACTTTTACCGGAGTTAGTACCAGGCACCAAGACGGTAACAGCCTATGTGTACGAGCCAAATATCGCCAGCATTCGTGTGCTGCAAAAATGCGGATTCTCCCATCAGGGAACACAGCCTTTCCCACCCCAAGCCGGGGACGGCAATAACTACCCCGGGCTTTGTTTTCGCAAAGCGCTCTGAGGAAATTACACCTTACGCCTAGCCCACTTAAGCTTGCAAAGCATGCGGTTCAACACAAGGTACTCCACGGCCAAATCCACGGAGAAAAGCAGCCAGATACCCACAAGCGAAAGCGTCTCCGGCCAGAAGTAGTTCCACAGGAACAGGCAGCCCACGCGGAAAAAGCCCATGCAGCCGTACGATACGTACATCACGCGGCGGGTATCACCCGCGCCGCGAAGGCACATCTTCAGCATCAGCATGGCCGCATAGAAAGGCTCCACCAGCAGGAAAACCTGCACCACAGGTACAGTGGCAGTCATCAGCCCCGCTGAATTGGAGGCAAATATCTTCACGAAAATCTCAGGGAAGGCATAAAACGCCACGCCCATGAGCCCCATAAATATCACGCTGTAGCGCACGCATTTGCGGATAGTCTCTAACGCCAAGCGCACACTACCGGAGCCGAGATACTGCCCCACCAGCGTGGCACCGGCCATACCAATAGCAAAGCCCGGCAGGAAACTCATGCTTTCAATGCGGATAGCAATGGTGTGCGCCCCCACATACGCATCTCCCAAGCCGGAAATGACGCGCAACACGTAAATCTGAATGAGCCATATACCACCGATTTCCAGCGCCTGAGACAAGCCAATGCTCAGAATACGGTACATGGTACGAAGATTCGGCAGGAGCTGGTGCAGGCTCAGATACAGCGGCGGCACATAAGTGGCCGCCTGCCCGGCGGCATATTCATCCAGCGAGGCGCCGGCCAAGCGGCGGCGCATCTTTGCCGCACGGCTCGCCAATATGCCCAGAAGAATGCCCGCTGCAACAGCCATGCCCGCCACCATACCCAGCGCCAGACCTTCAATGAACATGCCGAAGCAATACACAAAAATCACGCTGAAGACGATATTCAGGCCATCCACCGCCAGCATGATGAGGAAAGGAGTACGGGTATCACCGGCACCGCGCAGTGCCGCATTCACTGCAAAGACAATACCCGAGAAAATAGCCACCCAGCACCCGGTGTGCATGTACATAAGCGCCACCTCCTGAGCATAATCACTGAGGGTAAGCGCCTTCGTAACAAGAAACTCCGCAGTGAGGTACATAAGCAGAGCAGAAAGCACACCGGCCAGCAGCCCCAGCACAGCCGCCTGATTAGCGGCATAATTCGCCTCGCCGAACTTTCGGGCACCCGTCATACGGCTCACGATGGCGGTGGCGCCCATACCAACGGCACCCTGCATGAGGAAGCCCAGCCACATGACATATCCGGTCACGCCGATGCCGGAGGCTATCTGCTCCGTCACCTCATCAGGCGTGTTCATGTGCGTGGCAAGGTAAAGAGAGGTGGAGGCACAAATGAAACTCATCACCTGCTCCAGCAGCGGCCAAAGCGCAATATGGATAATCTGACGCGGAAGACTAAGGCCGGCAAGACTGCCACCGAGCTGCCCTTTACCATGCAGCGCAGCGCGTACTTTACCTTCTCGCCCGTCTCCAACACTCATGACAACGCTATTTAAGCATATTCCTCTGAAAAAGTGAAGCTAAAAGTGGCAATAAGTTCGGCTTGACTGAAAGGGGGTGTTGTGGTATATACGCTCGCGTATGAAGAAACTCATTCCTGTATTCATCATTGCCCTTGCCCTGAGCTCCTGCGCCACCAAGACTGTAAGCCGCACTGAGCTCTTCACCCCTACTGCGGCCACCCTTATTAACTCTGAAGAACTTACCGGTATGATGTACTACGGTGCTGACGACCAGTACGATTACTTCACCCGTGGTTTCCAGCGCCTGCGCGTAGCCAAGACGGAGAACGCCGTTCCCTCCTACGCTCGCTTCACCTTCAACAACTGGCAGGGTGGCAAGAAGTACACCGAATGCCTTCAGCAGAGCACAGTGAGCCAGCTGCAGAGCATCCTGAGCGGTTTGAGCAATGCCCAGACTCTCCCCGCAGCTACCACCACTCCCGCCACCACTACCACTCAGCAGCAGCGCGCTCAGATGCTCCAGTCCATCCTGCAGAGCGCCTTGCAGCGCTAACGGATATAATCCAGCCACACCGGAAACCATGGCCTCACATCCTCAGTTCCCGCGGGTAGACATGGTCGAGCGCCCTTTCATCCTCTTCTGGGAGGTGACTAGGGCCTGTGCTCTGGCCTGCAAACACTGCCGGGCTATCGCCCAGCCGCAGGCTCACCCCGATGAACTGTGCCATGATGAAGCCATGGCTCTGGTGGATAAAATCGCGGAGCTGGCACCTCCCATGCTTGTGCTGACCGGGGGTGACCCCATGATGCGCAGCGACATCTATGAGCTCATTTCCTATGCCACACAGCGCGGCCTGCGCGTGGCTCTCAGCCCTGCCGCCACTAACCGCCTCGTCAATGCTGACTTTGCTCGACTGAAGGAGGCCGGAGTGGTCAGCATGAGCCTCAGTCTGGATGGTGCCACCCGCGAAACGCATGACCGCTTCCGCGGCGTGCCTCACACCTTCGAGCGAACCTTGCAGGCTGCACAAGCCGCGATGGACGCCGGAATCCAGCTTCAGGTAAACACCACCTTGGCAAAGTCCACGCTGCCGGAGCTGGATGGCTTCATCGAGCTCATGAACCGGATAAAACCGGATGTGTGGAGCGTCTTCGTGCTTGTGCCCACCGGGCGAGCCTCACTGGAAGACCTCCCCACTGCCGAGCAACTGGAAAGCGTATGGCAGCGCTTGGAAGGCCTGCGCAGCACCCTGCCCTTCGCTATCAAGACTACAGAGGGGCACCACTACCGCCGCGTGCTCATGCAGGCTGCCACTAAAGGCGGCCAGCCCCCGCGCCACCTTATTCCCACCCGAGACGGCAAGGGCGTGCTTTTCATCTCGCACACCGGCGAGGTGCAGCCCAGCGGCTTCCTCCCCCTCACTGCCGGCAACGTGCGAACGGATGATTTAGCCACACTTTACCGCACCCACCCCATTTTCGTACAGCTGAGGGATGATGATGCCCTCGGTGGCAAATGCGGGCTTTGCGAGTTCCGCCGGGTCTGCGGTGGCTCCCGTGCTCGCGCCTTTGGCACCTGCGGTGACATGATGGCTGCCGAGCCGCTCTGCAACTACATTCCCGCGGCTCTTCGCAAAGGCTGAAAATTTTCACATTATTCCCGTCCATGATTAACATCACTCGCCTTTGGTGCGGTGCCGAGCAGCCCGCAGACCACATACGCTATGGCCTGGGACACGGCTCTGCTGCTCCCCACGCCAGCACAGCAGCCTGCTCCCCCACTTCCTCACGCACGCGCAAACCCATCGTGGTGTGGAATATCACCCGCACCTGTAATCTGCGCTGCGTACATTGCTACGCGGACTCCCATGCGCAGAAATACCCCGGCGAGCTCAGTCTGGAACAGTGCCGCGCCGTCATTGATGACCTCGCGGATTACAAAGTGAACGCTCTACTGCTTTCCGGCGGCGAGCCCCTGCTCCACCCGCACCTGCCCGAACTGCTCCGCTACGCCACGAAAAGTGGGCTGAAAGTCACCATCTCCACAAACGGCACCCGCATTACCCCGGAGTATGCAGCCATGTTCAAGAAACTCGGAGTGGCATACGTCGGCATCTCGCTGGATGGCATCGGAGCCGTGCATGATTCCTTCCGCGGTGTGGAAGGCGCCTTTGACGGCGCCATCCGTGGCTTCAAACGCTGCGAGGAAGTGGGCCAGAAAACCGGCCTGCGCCTCACACTCACACGCAACAACGTGCAGAGCATGGAGGAAATCCTCAACTTCATTGAGAACGAAGGCATCCAGCGCGTCTGCTTCTACCACCTCGTGCCGACCGGCCGCGGTGTGGATGTGGCCAGCCTGAAGCCGGAAGAAGCCAGGGCCGCGCTGGACATGCTCATCGCCCGAGCTGAAGCTTGGCATGCCGCCGGGCAAACGCGTGAGCTACTCACCGTCACCCAGCCGGCGGACGGCATTTACATCCTGCTGCGCCAGCTCCGCGAGGGTTCACCCCTTGCCGCCCAGACGCTGAAGCTTCTGAGCTGGAACGGCGGCGGCGCAAACTCCTCCGGCCGTGGCATCGCAAACATTGACACTCAGGGCAACATCCACCCGGACCAGTTCTGGCAGAGCGTCACCCTCGGCAATGTCAAAACGCAGAAGTTCTCAGACGTGTGGGAAGCCTCTGCTGAACCCTCCGCCGCCGAGCTACAAAAACTCCGTGGCTCCGAAAATCCCCTCGAACGCCAGAAACTGCTCAGCGGACCCTGTGCCACCTGCAAGCACTTTGCCCTTTGCGGAGGCGGCTTCAGAACACGCGCGGCCTTCGCTAATGGCCATTGGTTCGGCAGTGACCCCGGCTGTTACCTCACAGAAGAAGAGCGACAGACTGAAATTAAGCTCTAAATCAACTGACACGCTTTTTTCTCAGGCCGCAGCTTACACTGCGGCCTTTTTCATGAAAAATGAGTGATTTTTTCCTAAAAATTGGCCTTTTTGCTTGCATAGGGAGAAACAATGTGATATCACTATTTATGTCATGAAGCGCTTACTCCTTTCTACACTTCTTCTCGCTATGCTCGGCACAGCTTATGCCGACATTCAGGCGCCCCCCGCGTCTGAGTATACCGCCACTCGTAAGCTTGGCCGCGCCCTCGGTAACATTTTCTATGCCATCGAGGAACTGCCGGTGACCGTCATCCGCTGGAACTCCGCCGAAGGCAACTATGCTGGTGCCTCCGTGGGTATCGTTGAAGGCGTCTCCCGCACCCTTACCCGCATGGGCTATGGCCTCTATGAGCTTGTAACTTTCTGGGCACCCACCTACAAGTGCACCTATCGTCCTCCCTATCAGGGAAGCTGCGGTCGCAGCGGCCTTAAGGAGTACAATGTATGGTCCGGCTTCTCCGAATTCCCCGAAGAGCTCGGCTTCCAGTCCGATGTGCCCTACACTCGTGTAACCGGTCAATAATGACCTGAGGGTGCTGAGGATCGCAACCTGAGTACCTTCAACACCAATTAATTTTTCTCTCCCCACCCTCGGTGCGCACCGAGGGTGGACTTTTATTTATTTATCTACGCAGCACCAAAAAGCCGCCTAGCCACTACGCAGGCAAAAGGAGTACGGCTGACTTATCAATGAGATTTTTTCCCGCCAAACAAGAGCGTCAGAATAAGAAACGTAGGAGCACAAAAACCAATGAAGAAGTATTGCAACATCCCGCCAACTCCCATTCTTTCGTCTACGGCATAAAAAACACCGCCAATACCACAAATAAACGAGATAATGAGATAGATAACGCAACCCGTAGGAAGACCTTCTTTCTTAGGGATTTCAGATTCCCCCAACATAGCTCTGCGTTGAGCTTCCTTCTCAGCCCGGCGCTTGGCTTTATATAACTCACGGATTTGCTCGCCATCCAAATACATGTCCGGCTTCGGAAGCACAGGCGGAGGCTTTGGAAGTGCAGGCGGAGGAAGCACAGGTGAAGGTTTCGGAGGCTCCGGCGAAGGCTGAGGAATCTCTACAGGACGCACCTGCCGAGTCTGAGCAGAGGAGTTATCCAAGTAGGACAGCCATTGGCGGGCGCTCTGCCAGCGCTTACGGCGAGACATGTGCAGTGCAATGTCAATAGACGTAAGAAGTTCATGGCTGAAACGCTGGTGCAATTCTTCACTTCGGGACAACAACGGCAGATTATCCTCCACCACGCGGGAAAGAGCTCGCTGAGGGTCATTGCCGGTAATAAGGCGGAAACAGGTAGCCCCCAGAGAATACAAATCCGTCCAAGGCCCATTCTTATCACCATCACTGAACTGCTCCAGAGGCCCATAACCGGGCGTTCCCATCAGGGTGAGGGAATATGATGAGTTCAGCGCACGAGCCGTACCGAAGTCTATCAGCACGGGGTCACCATCATGCTC
>CALABM010000246.1 GCA_937885815.1 uncultured Verrucomicrobiales bacterium
AAGCCCCGCCGCAAGCTGAAGGCCACGCACGTGGCTGTAGCCGGACTCACTGCGGCCCTAGCGGTGGCAGTGGGCAGCCATTTCCTGCCGTCCGACATGAGCACCCGCCTGCAGGGCGCGGCGGATGCCCTCGCGGGACGCGCACCCGTGGCGGCCCCGCAGGACACCGAGCAGCGCGAGCAGTCACCCTCCCCCGAGGACAGCAGTCTTTTCATCGCCTCCGTACCCTCCGGAGCCTCCATTTACACGGAAGAAGGCGTGTACGTGGATGAAACGCCTTACGGCCCGGTAGATGTCCGCCCCGGGCAGCAACTGCGCTTCATCCTGCGCAAAGAGGGGTATGCGGACACCTACTGCAGCGGCGAGGTGCCGGAGAACGGCCTGCTCTGCCTCGGTGGCGACCTCACCCCCTACCGCCCTCCCCGCACCGGCGAAACATGGACGGATGCCCAGGGCACCACTTACGAGCCCGATGGCAACACCCACCGAGCCACCACGGCGGTGACACGTGCCATGTTCGAAGATTTCCTGCAAGATAGCCCTGAGCGCACCCAGCTGGCCTTCGAAGAAGTACCCGGCACAGGATTGGTGCGCACCACGACTGAAGGCATCAGCGCCTATACCCTGTGGCTGGCCGGCAAATGCACCGCCGCCGGCACCCTCGGGAGAGATCACACCCTCGTGGCCATACCGGAGCAGGAAGAGGGCGAGATGAGCTGCTTCCGCCTGAGCACCACGCTGGTGATGAAAACACCCATCACGGTATACAGCAACCCCGCCGGTGCTGAGGTGCGCCTGAATGGGCAGCTACTGGGCGTAACCCCCATGCAGGACGAGCGTGTACCGCTGGCCCCCTACCTGCTGGAAGTTCGCCTGCCGGGGCATGCCGTTGTGCGCCGCAGCGGGCTTTCCCCCCGCGGGCTCTCGCTGAACCTCGTGCTGGAGCCGAACCACTCTGTCACCTTCGGCGCGGAGTGGATTAACAGCTTGGGACAAAAATTCCGCCCGCTCACCCCGGCCCTGCTGGTCGGCGCCACGGAAGTGCGCGTGAGCGATTACCGCGCCTACTGCACCGCCACCGGCGTGCCTGAGCCGCAGCGCCCCACCTTTGAGCAGAATGAACACCACCCCGTGGTGTACGTATCACGCACGGACGCCGAAAACTTCGCCCGCTGGCTCACCCACCGGGAACGCGAGCTCGGCATTATTGAAAGCACGGATTTCTACCGCCTGCCCACGGATGAAGAGTGGAGTGCCATGGTGGGCCGCAAGGGTGAAGTAGGTGGCTCCCCGTATGCCCGCCACCGCCAGCACTCCGGGCTCTCCGCACAAGAATTCCCCTGGGGTATGAGCTGGCCACCGCAGCAGAACTCCGGGAATTATGCGGACATCAGCGCGCGCCCCTACCTGCCGGTCAACCACGTGATATCCAATTACCGGGACGGCTTCACCCACACCGCCCCCGTGGGCTCCTTCTCCGCTAACAGCCTCGGCCTGCACGACTTGAGCGGCAATGTGCAAGAGTGGGTAAGCGGTGAATACGGCGGGCCGCAGGATTTCAATTTCCGCCACTACGGCGTAACCCGCGGCGGTGATTACACCTCCTTCCGCCCCAGCCAGCTGAACTCCGCAGGCCGCACGCCGCAACCGGCTGAATCCCGCCGCCCCACCATCGGCTTCCGCCTCATGCTGGAGCGCTATGCGCAGCCCTTCTGACGCCGCGGCGGCTGTTTTTCCTCAGAGGAAATTCACCATACCGGCGGCCTTCAGCACATCCCAGCCACCTTCCAGCACATACACCGGCGCCCCGAAATCAAGCGAGCGAAGCTCCTTTGCCACATCCTCAGAAGACGTGCAGGAATTCGTGCAGAACACAAGAATGCACTCACCCTGCTCTCCCGCCCGGAACATGCGCTCCGCTGCGGCGTCCACCTGCTCCTGCATACGCGCACCGGGGCGAATGGGAAACATGCGGTTATCATTGAACATGAGATGATTAATCTCAAAATCACTCTCACTACGCGCGTCCACCCACACTATCTTATCACCATACTTGGAGCGCACCGTTTCTAGGCACATGCGGCCCTCCGGCAGCTCCGCCTGCACACAGGAAGGAAGGCGCCGCGAGGCAAACCACGCAGAATCCACCCAGTACAGCACCACGGACAAAGCCAGAATCATGATTCCGAGGCGAACAAACTGAGCGAAGGTGTCTTTCATAGCAGGAGCTTTTTTACCACAACTCAGGCGGGCTGTCAAATTCATTGCACAGAAGCAAAGTCCCCTCCGTTGATAACAAATATTGGCATCAACTGCGACCCAATATTTTACGTTTATCGAGCAATTGTCCGCGAGCGCAGCGAGCCTAGCCAAGAGCCCCCATTGGGACGGTATAGAATAGCCCGGCAGCGGAGCCCCTGCGGGGCGGAACCCCGGGAAAAAGACAAACAATACATTGGAACCCCGTTGGGGGGGGGGCGTGTTGAGGATGGTGCGCCACTCACATGGGTGACACTTTAGTTCACCCACATAGGTTACACTTTT
>CALABM010000247.1 GCA_937885815.1 uncultured Verrucomicrobiales bacterium
TCAATTCCCGCCCCTCTGTTCAAGCGTGGATGGCATTTTGTTGCGAGTTTCCTGCTTTTTGTTGCCGATGGCGCAAAAACAGAGCCAAAAGACGAGGATTTGCTCGAAGTAGAGCCCTTGGTCTGCCGGGTGCGGGTCATGGTCTTGCGGGTGGTGTTTTGTTCGTTTTAGCGGGTGATTTTCTCCATGAACATCTGCTTGAACTGAGCTTGCTTCCTAGCTCCGTGAGCTATCATGAAGAGCCCGGCCCCCTTGCTATGGTACTCCCACAGCTGCCCGATGGTGTTCTTTTCTGCCGTGTCGGCGTTCGTGATAAGATGCTCACCCTTGTACTCCACGACAAGGATTCGCCCGTCCGTGAGCTTCGCGATAAAGTCAGGATAGAATCGGTCGGTCGCTGTTGGCAGGTGGAAAGAAGACGGATGCCCCGCCTTGTTGCGAATCCAATATTGCACCTCCGGCATGGAATCCAGCATTTTGGCGCACTCAAATTCTTCGCCGTCCTCTGTACCATCAAAGCGTGGTATTTTGGGCAGGAAGTGCTTTTTGAACACAAAGGAGCCATTATATGCCAAATCGTCCTCATACAGGCCTTCGCGGAACTCGAATCCCTGTTCTAAATCGACTTCCACTCTGGAGGTCTGTCCGAAAAGGCTCTGCTGGTATGCCGTCTTCTTCATCTTATGCCGCGCCCGGCTGATTTCGAAGTTCAGGCGATTGGCGAGTGAATACTTCGCCATCATGAGTCTTGCAATGCTCAGCCCGTAGTTGACCACCAATCTATGCACGACCGCCGACAACCATTTGAGCATCTGAGCTTGATTGATGTCGTTCTGGCGCACCTTTCTATCCAGCCAGTTGACCAGAGTTGCCTCTGTCCATCCTTCCGGCTGCACGCTTTCCAGATTCAGTATCATCTGCTGGTCCTGATTGTTGGAATAGACGAGTTTTTGGCGGTTGATGGGGTCGCCCACGATATCAATCTCAACCACAGTACCGTTGGAATCCGGTGCAATGCTTTGCGGGGGGATGTCAACTTCTGCAAAATCGTTAATATCCCACGGGAACACTTCTACCATGTAGTCCAGTTCAGCCGGGACAAGTTCTCCCTGCAGCTCAGTCATCAGGCGAGGCACTATCAGCTTCTCGCCTAATTCCGCCGGGCTTTTCGGAGCCGGTTTCAAGTTTTGGATGTAGGCCTCGCGATTCCTGCGGAGCGTGTCCGCTACCTCCTTGGCTTGTTTTCGCTTTTGCTCCGGTAAACGCTCTGCCACCTTGTTGACCTCTGATTCCGTAGCTTCTATGGTCAGGAAGATAGTCTTGCCGCCCTTACCGTCATCCTCCAATTTGACGTGTTCCGTCTCCTCCACCTGTTCGGCCTCTGCCAGAGTAAGGGATATTCCGGAGCTATAGTAGCCAAGTTCCTTGAGCAAGTCTTCCCGGGCCACCTGTTCCACGCAGTCAGCGGCCACTTGTTCGTCAAAGCCGTTTTCATTGAGACAAGATATGATGTCTTGCGCGGCTTCACTGAAGGACGGAGACATGACGAAGGCATAGGACTTGTTCAGCTTGGAGAGTGTTCTCTTGCGGGCGTAAGGCATACGCATTACGCGACCGAGAAGCTGCTGGATAGCAGTATTACTCTTAATGTTGGAAACGGAACAAAGAATGTATGCAAAGGGACAATCCCACCCCTCCTTGAGGGCTTCAATGGTAATGACAAAGCGAATCTGGCAAGAAGGCTGGAACAGGTCGATATTATCCAACTCTTTTTGCTCTCCGGTAACGATAGCTATCTGCCCTTCCGGAATGTTGTGCACTGTCATCAGGTGCTCTCGTATCAGCTCGGGGATAAGTCGGGTTTCGACTCCCTTCTGCTTGCTCTGAGCCTGAATCAGCGCAATGGGTCGCAAGTATTCCCGCTCTCGCTCTGCCTGTACTTCGAGGAATTTCTGCTGATGTATGGTCAGCTGAATGGCTTTCTCCCAGTCGCCGCACGCATCCAGCACGATAGGAATCTTAATCATTTCCTCGTCTTTCAATTCAAGCGCGGTCACGTTGTACAGCGTATTGTTCTTGGTGTACGGTGTGGCCGTGAGCTCCAGAATGATGCTGGGATTGAGGCGAGAGTGCATCTCTTTCGAGAGGTCTGTCACCGCCTTGTGAGCCTCGTCCACGATAATGACGGGGCGATAGTGGCGCAGCAGGTTCGCAAATGAGAATTTGAGCGTCCCATCTTCGTGCAGTTCCATCCCATCCTCCTTGCGGATGGTGCTGAAATGCGGCTCCAGATTTTCGTTGTGCTTGTATACGTTGTACTTGTCCGTATTGCTTTGCCGGAAGCTCTGCATGGTGCTCACAATGATGCAGAGATTTTGAGACAGATCTGCCGGGCGAATATCGAACTTCTCATCTAGGTCAAAAACGCGTACCCGACCACCGAACTGTTCATCTATCACTTTTCGGTAGGCGTGGCGCGGATTTTTGAGAGCTTCGGCGGTTTGCTTGCGGATGGTATCGCTCGGGCAGAACCAGAGCACTACCGGATTTTCGCAATCACTCCAGGAGTCTGCTATGATGCGGAGAGAATAGGCCCCCAGTATTGTCTTACCGCCGCCCGTGGGTACCTTGAGGCAGACTCGCGGCGTATTGGGGAGGTCGCTCAGTTCCTTATAACCACGGAGAGCTCCCAAGCGGGTTCTGATATCGAACGGCTCCGTTACTTTTTCGTAAGCTTCCTTGGCTCCAAAAATGCGGGCTTCATTCAGATACTCCTTGAGTATCGCAAGCGTTTTCTGTTGATATTTTTTCAGTTCCATATCAGCGGGCCTTTACATCATAGGGGATTTGCTTGAATACCACTCCTTGCTCACGCAGGCGGTTGTCACCCATGCGACAGGATTCTCCATACACTACTATTTTCTTCACTTCTGAATATCCCTGCAGCTCCAGCTCATCCTTGAGCTTGCGCAGGACTACTGAGGTAAGCACCTCGGTGGAGGAAGATTCCGGATGCAGTACCACATACGCCACATCATCATGTACGCCCAAGATTGCAGAGGTATCTGTTCGCCCTGTTGCTATGGGGGAATACGTTTCGGAGAACCAGATATGCGCAGAGAGATTCTTGAATGTGACCTCGCGGGAAATCAGCCCTTCTTCATTGAACAGGGGCGCACCTAAGCGGTAAAAACGGAAACCGCCGCCACCCTGCCAGTTCTGGCTCTTACTGATGCCGCCCTGTTCACCATCTACCACTTTCACAAGGCGCGGCTGACAATGGGTGACACAGTGTTCTCCCATCTCCACGCCAATATAACGCCGTCCCATCTTGTGAGCAACTGCTGCAGTTGTTCCGGAACCAAGGAATGTGTCCATTACTAGGTCGCCGGGCTGAGTCGAAATCTCAAAGATTCGTTGGATTAGTTTTTCCGGCTTGGGCGTTTTGAAAAGCTCTGCTGTTGCTACATCTGGGAACAGTTTCTTTAGCTCATATTTAGCTTGTCGATTGTGCCCGGTTTCCTCAATATCCCACCATATAGAAGAAGGAGGAAGACCCTTCTGATTGCAAAGATAGGTCTTTCTCAATACCTTGGTACCATTATGAGTAAAAATAATTTCTCCCGAGGCTATCATTTCTTCCATCTTTTCACGACTCCAACGCCAGCCGTTCTTGGGGCAATTGATAACAACACCAGTAGGAGAAATTAGAGAGAACCGGAGATTCTCACGAGGATTTGGTGATTGTAGATTGCCCGGAAACCAAGGACCTTTAGGGTCATTGTCGGGATTCTTGTAATGCGCGTTATTCTTTTCGCTTCTGGCAATCTTATTTGATAACCAACCGGGAGTTGCGGAGTATACCAAGGTGGCATTGTGGTCCACTGAAAACTGAGTAGCATCGTGGTTAGCTGAATCCGAAGACCTCCAAGCAATATCAGCTATAAAGTTTTGTCTGCCAAAGATTTCATCGCAGAGAACCTTCAAGTAGTGCCCTTCGCGGTCATCTATGGAAATCCATATAGTACCCTCCGGAGCGAGGAACTCTCTCAAAAGCTGCAAACGCGGATACATAATAGATAGCCACAAGGAGTGCTCTAAATTATCATCGTAATGGTCAAAGGCGTTGCCTGAATTGTAAGGAGGGTCGATATAGATGCACTTGACCTGTCCGGCATAGTACGGGAGAAGAGCTTTCAGGGCATCAAGATTATCCCCCTGTATCAGTAAATTGTCGGAGTTTTTGTCTCCATAATGAAGTGAATCGACCTCCTCAAGAACCCTGTATTGGACTTGGGAGGCCGCCTCAATATCTGCGCTGCGTGTTAACCAGTGAAGTATCGGCATGTGTGACAACTATTCCACTTGCCAGTATACAGGATTATCAAAGAAGACTCCGGGCAGGCCTTCGCTGTATCAATAACTTATCGAAAAAGCCTTTTCGGAATCTCAGGATTTCGGGTTGATATTTTATCCCCGAAAAAGCCTCGCAAATTGTAGAAACTTAGTCAGCCCCGCATTTTGATTTTGACATCTGCATTGATAAGGAAGGAACCCACATGTCATCATGAAGCAAAATCATATCGCAAAAAGTCTTTTAGCCGGTACCGGAGTATCTGAGAATGATGCAGCCCGTCTGACCTTGGAAGCAATCGAGACCCTGAGAGAATTGGCCACGGGGACAAGCCGCCCCGAGCTGGTGACTCTGCTCCGCCGGGTGATTCAGGCAGGCGTGGCAGCCCTGAAGGCGGCAGAGCATACCGTGTCCCTGAGCGTGGCCGCATGGGCGAGCGTGGAGGCCCGCAAAGACCTGCGCCCGACCACGCGCCGCGACCTCCGCCACTTCGTGCGCCGCATCCTGCGCGTGGAAGGCGCGGCGGATATGCCGCTGCGCTCCATGAGTACGGCGGATTGCAAGCGGATTCTTGCCGCCGCCTTCGGTGCCAGCCCCAGCAGCTACCGCAAGGGCCGCGTGATTCTCAGCAGCGTGTTCAGCTACGGCATCCGGCAGGAATGGGCGGATAGCAACCCGGTGACGCGTATCGAGGTGCCCGCCGTGCAGGAAAAGCCCATCGAGCCGCTGACGCCGGAGGAAGTGGAAAAGCTGCAAGTCACTGCCAGCCGCCCGGAGTTCCGGGATATGCGCTTCTCGCTGAGCCTGATGCTCTATGGCGGCATCCGCCCCACCGAGGTGAGCCGATTGCAGGCCGGAGATATCAACTGGGAGGAGGGTCATGTCATCATACGCCCCCGCGCCAGCAAGACGGGCGGCGGGCGTGCGGTTCCCCTGCGTGGCGTGAGGGGCATCCGCAAGCGCGAGAGGTTCATCCCCCGCAACTGGAAGCGCAAGTGGCAGGCCTTGCGCCGTGCCGCCGGGTTCCGCCACTGGGTGCCGGATGTGTGCCGCCACACCTTCGCCACGTACCACGCCGCCATGTTCCGGAATCTCCCGGAGCTGCAGCTGGAGATGGGCCACCGCGACACCTCGCTGCTGCGCTCGCGCTACATGGTGCCGGCCAGCCGTAGTGATGCAGTGGCTTTCTGGCAGGGAGCAGGTGAACACGGAAAACTGCAGCACAGTTAGAATGGCCGCTGTGCAAGAAAACGCGAGCGTAGCGAGCCTAGCCCAGAGCCCCCGCGGGCATGCGCCCGCGGGGGCTTTAGAACTGGCAATCTCCGCTTCTGAGGGCGTTGATACCCTTACTGCGGGCGAGGATACGCAGCTCTTTATCGTTCGTGATGAGCATGCTGCCTTTCAGTCTGGCGGCGGTTTTCAGCAGGACAGTATCAGCGATGCTATCTTTGGCGGAGGAGTTGTCTTCCATGCGGAATTGCTTGCCTAATTCATTTTGCAAGCGCTCGATTCTCGACATGCCAAGTTGGGCGAGTTTTCTCTTTTCCTCGTTTTTGCTCAGGCCTTTGAGTTCACCAAGGCCGATGCTTTCCAGTAGGATAATCCACCCGTTTTTCTTGGCGTGCTTTTCCAAGCGGCCAAACCAAGGGCGGAGCTGGTCATCCATCCATACGTTGGTATCAATAAGCAGTACATTGCCGCGCGTGCTGCTCTTTTTCCTGCCATATTTGAACTTGAGAATGAGCAGGCCGATGAAAATTGCCAAGACGAGGTACCAGTACTTCCTCATCCAGAAGAGCGCGTATATGTTCGGGCCGCCGTCTTTGACGCCGTTTTGCTTGGCGCGAGCCCACCATTGTTCTGCCGCGTCAGGGTCAGAGAAGGCGATATCGTCTGCCAGCATTTCTTGGTACTTGCCGGCCTCGGGGCCGATGCAGGTTAAGAGTTGGTGGCGAGCCGTGGCATCACCGGAGGCGGCGGCGTCATATAATTTACTCAGCGGGGTGGAGGGCTCGCTGTTGCAGCTGAGCAGCAGAAAGCTTACCAGTGCCAGAGCAATGATGCTGAGGAGTTTTTTCATTATTTTGTATGGCAGGTAGTTGATGAAAGAGCGCGCGCTCCCGTGAAAGAGCGCGCGCTTGGAAGTATAATTGCTTTATGCGCAGAGGATTACTTCAGAATCATCTTGAAGTCTACCACAACGGCACGGTCAGCCGTCACAAGAACGGGGTTGCCGTCAATAGAGGTAATCTCGGGAATCTCGAGCACGAGCTTCTGCACCTTAGCGAGGGTGTCAGCCAGGGGGCCTACAGCCTTGGGAGCCTCACCGCGTACGCCGTTCAGGATGGTGCCTACCTTGGTCTCCTTAATCATGTCGGAGAAGTCATCAGCGGGCAGGATGCGCATGGTGGTGTCGCGCATCACCTCGGTGTAGATACCGCCGGTGCCGAATACCATGACGCGGCCGAAGTTGTGGTCGGTGTTCACGCCGATGATGGTCTCGGTGGCCTTGGTAATCATCTCCTGGATGAGAACGGAAGCACCCTTGAGGTTGAACTTGGTGATGGAGCCCCAGAGGCCTTCCCAAGCCTCAGTGAAGGAAGCTTCGTCATTGATGTTCAGGTAGATACCCTTCATCTCGGTCTTGTGCAGAGCATCGGGAGCGGAGAGCTTGAGCACCACAGCGTTCGGGAAGATGGTCTTGCAGAAGGCAAGGGCTTCTTCCTTATCCGTGAAGTTACCGCACTTGGGATAATCAATGCCGTAGTGGTCCATGAGCATGTTCACGGTTTCCTGGGGCAGGGAGGCGAGGCCGGCTTCCTTAGCGGAGGTAACGGCAGCCTTAATCTCAGCGGGAACTTCGCCGGTCTCGCAGGTGGCGAGCTTCTTGCCGCGGAAGGCCATCTGAGCCTTCAGGAGGCCGAGAAGACGCACGATGTCAGCGGGATACTCGTAGTTGAGAATCTTGGCTTCGTTCAGCAGCACGCGGCCTTCGTCCACACGGGCACCACCCACGAAGGAGCAGTAGATGTTCACGTTCGGGTACTGAGGAGCGAGCTTGATGACGGCCTGAGCGGTCTCGGGGCACTCGGTCACGCGCTGGGGAGTGAGGAGCACGAGGATGTTCTTGTACTCGCCGCTCTCGCAGAGAACCTTAAGGGCAGCCTCGTAGCGGTCAGCCTTGGCGTCGCCTACTACGTCGATGGGGTTGCCGAGGGAGGCCTCGGGAGTGAGCACGGCGCGGAGAGCAGCCTTGGTCTCATCGCTGGGGGGAGCGAGGTCGAGGCCGGCTTCTTCGCAGAGGTCGGAGGTGAGCACGCCCACGCCACCGGCGTTGGTCAGCACGGCCACCTTGCCGTCAAACTGGTTGTGGTTGCAGTACTGCAGAACCTCAAGGAGACCGAAGAGCTCGCGGTCGTTGTAAGCCTGAATGGCGCCGGCGCTCTGAAGAGCCATCTCGAGCACGCGGTAGTTCGGAGCGAGGGAACCGGTGTGGGAGAGGGAAGCAGCCTGAGCCTTAGCGCTCTTACCGGGCTCCATGATAACGCAGGGCTTGGTGTCAGAAACCTGCTTAATGACCTTGAGGAATTCCTTACCATTCTTGAGGGACTCAAGGTAGAACACGAAGGCGCTGGTGTTGGGGTCGTCCTTCAGAGCGGCCAGGAGCTTGTCCTCACCCATAACGGCCTTGTTACCGATGGAGATGAAGTGGGAGAAGCCGATGCCCTTGCCGGCGGCCCAGTCCATGATGGCGGAGCAGTAAGCACCGGACTGAGACACGAAGGCCACGTTACCGCGGGCGGGGAAACCATCCGCGAAGGAGGCGTTCACATTGTCAAAGGTGGAGATGTGGCCGAGGCAGTTCGGGCCAAGGAGGTTAATGCCGTTGTCCAGGCACTTCTGGGCGATGCGCTTCTCGAGCTCCTTCTCACCCACTTCAGCGAAGCCGGCGGTGATGATGGAGATGTTCTTGGTGCCGTTGGTGATGCAGGCATCAATAACGCCCTCAGTGAAACGGGCGGGAACGAGAACAACTACGAGGTCCATGGGCTCAGGCAGAGTGTCCACGCTGGCATAGCAGGGCTTGCCGCAGAGTTCCTGACCGGCCATCTTGGGGTTAACACCATAGAGATTGCCCTTGTAATCAGCGGAGATGATGTTGTTGAACACAACGGCGCCCAGCTTGGTGGGGTCGGCGGAGACGCCTACAACGGCAATGCTCTTCGGATTGAAGAATGTTTCGAGTGACATGGTGAGTTTAATATTTAAGTGAATGACAAGCCTCACTTGGCTCTGGGTTGATTCTACCACTTCAGGTTTGATTTTTCAAGCATATTTTAGAATTTCGGGCTGTTATATAAGTGAAAAAAGGAATAAAAAACCCTCCTGTGGGTTTCACAGGAGGGTGGAAAAGGGTGAAAGTGTGTTTTTTACTTTTTATCAATGAGGCCGCTGATGAGCAGCTCCGCATTGTTCTGCGTGCGGCGGATGTTTTTCAGCAGCAGCTCCAGCGCCTCCCATCCGGGGTGGCTGGCGAGCTGGCGGCGCACCTGAAGAATGCGGTCAAATTCATCCGGGTGGTACAGGCGGTCATCATTACGGGTGCCGCTCTGGGGAATGGAGATAGCCGGGTAAATGCGGCGCTCTGCGAGCTCGCGGTCCAGGCGGATTTCCATATTACCGGTGCCCTTGAACTCCTCAAAGATGATTTCATCCATGCGGGATTCTGTGTCCACAAGGCAGGTGGCAATGATGGTGAGGCTGCCGCCTTCTTCCACATTACGCGCTGCGCCGAAGAATTTGCGGGGCTTTTCCAGCGCGTTGGAACCAAGGCCGCCGGACATGATTCTGCCGCCGACCTGATTAGCATTATAACCGCGGGAAAGGCGAGTGAGGGAGTCCAGCATAATGATGACGTCCTTGCCTTGCTCCACGAGGCGGCGAGCGCGCTCCAGCACCATATCGCTCAGCTGGGCGTGGCGGCGGGAGGGTTCATCAAAGGTGGAGGCGAGCACGGGGGCATCCACTGTATCCTCGAAATCCGTTACTTCCTCAGGGCGCTCATCCAGCAGGAGAATGAGCAGCTCAGCCTCAGGATAGTTCGCACGGATGGACTTTGCCATGCACTTGAGCAGCACAGTCTTGCCGCCGCGGGGCGGGGCCACCACAAGGGCTCTCTGGCCCAGACCCAAGGGAGTGATGAGGTCCAGCACGCGCATGGAGGCGAGCTTCAGCTGACCGTTCTCCAGAATAATACGCTGGCGGGGGAAGAGGGGGGTAAGCTTGTCAAACTCTTTGGGCTGGATGTACTCTGCAGCGGGTTTATCCTCAATCTCCAGCACTTCGCCGGCGCGCAGCGGGCGGTTTGCCTTGGTGGATTGGTCCTGCGTGAGCTTGATTTTCACTTTGTTACCGGGGCGCAGACCGTAGCGCTTCATGAGCTCGCCGGGAAGGGCTACATCATCCATCTCATGGCGGTAGCTGCGCTGCTCATCGCGGAGGAGTACGGTGCCGTCCTTGGTGAGGTCCAGCACGCCGGTGAGCACCACCTGATTGCCGAGCTTGGCGAAGTTGCGGCAGAGCTCCAGCACGAGCTCGTGGCGGGTGCGGCCGGTGGCGCCTTTCTTGATATTTACCTGAGCCAATTTGCGCAGCTCATTCAGGGGCATGCTGCGTAGCTCATTCATGTTTACAACCTTGGCGCGCTGGTGTACGACTTCAGCCTCCTTAGCAAGCTCAGAATCAAAGAAGTACTTCACCTGAGCTCGGAGCATATCCAGAGAGCCTTCATTCCAGAAAACGGTGCCGGATTTCTCAATTTTTTCCTGAGTGGGCATCTGGGCGTTAATCAAGCCCTCAGCCACCTCTTGGGAGAAGCCATCACGCTCAGCGATGCGCTTAATCTGGGTTTCTCGGCTGGCGGCCACAAGGCATACGCGGTCCGCTGCGAAATCTACGCGGCTTTCGAAGTACAGAGGGATGTCCACGATGAAGGTATGGACGAGCTCACTGCGGCGAGCTTCTGCCTGTGCTTCTTGACACATGAGGGCAATTTTCGGGTGGATGAGTTCCTCCAGCTTGCTGCGGCGCTCAGCGTCGTTACGCACGATGTCACGCAGCATATCGCGGTTCACGGAGCCATCCTCATTCAGGGCATCGGGGCCGAAAGCCGTCACGAGGTCACGGGAAATCTTGCCGCTGTTCTGCAGCTCTTCCACTGCGCTATCGCAGTCAAAGACTTGCATGCCTTCACCACCGATTTCTCTGAGCAGGCTGACGACTGTTGATTTGCCTGATGCGATGCCTCCTGTAACAACAATTACCTTCACGAGCGCGAGTTTATCATGATTTATCTCTCATTTCAAGCGCAAAGCGTGTGCACAGGCTGTTTTGGAGCCGAAAAATGAGGGGCTCCGGCGGGAGTATTTCCTGCATGGTGGCGCCTGTGGCGCGGGTTTTTATTCGTACACCACTATCAACCTTGCTACGGCGGGCAGGGTGGCGCGGAGCCTGCGGTTGATGGAGGAGAGGCGCTCGTGGCTCTGGCTGACAGTAAGTGAGCTTTCCTGCGGTATGGTGATGATGCAGAAGCGGCGTTCGTGCTTGGTATAAAGCTTGATAGAGGTGGGCAGGGGGGCTCCGTTTTCAATCATAGCGCGGTGCACTTGCTGCTCCCAGTCCTCCGGCAGAGGGGTGGTGAAGGCGGGAATCTCTCGCAAATCCGGCTCCATGTGCACCACCACGTTATCTGCTTTAAGGCGGAGGCTGACTTCTTTCCGGAAGGCTTGGACTGCCACCCGCCAGCCATCCAGCGTGGCATCGCCGGGGAGCTCCAAATCCGCAAACACGGTGTAGCCTTGTTCCGCACGCATCAGCACGAGGCCATGCACGCCGAAGCGGTGGGTAAGCGCAATGCGGCGCACAATCATCTCATGCGTGTCCGCCGGGGCGTCAGCCGGGTGCATGTGTACCACAGTTTCAGCGCCGGGGATGTCCCCCTCGATGAGTTCTTCAATAGCATCCGCGATGTCGTGAGCGGTGTCGATGTGCAGCTCGCGCGGCACGGCCACCACCATCTCGATGTACGCCTTATTACCCACTTCTCGCACGCGAAGCTTCTGGAGCGGGTAGGCGGGCATGCGCTCGGACATGAGGTTTCGGACGTTGCGAGCTGTTTCACCGTCCGTCTTGTCCATGAGGTTGTTAATGGATTTTTTGCCGAGGTCCCAGCAGATGTGCAGGATGAGCACGGCTACCGCGAGCGAGGCGAGAACGTCCGCGCGCTGCAGGAGCCAGTGCAGCCAGCTGTCCTTCACCGTCATGTATGCCACGGCGGCACCGCTGATACCCAGCAGCACGGCGGCGCTGCTCCAGATATCGGATGAGAAGTGGGCGGCGTCCGCCTCCAGCGCGTCACTCTTCGTCTCCTTAGCCACGCGCTTGAGCATGGCGGCACGGTTAATGTCCACCACCAGGGAAACGATGATGACCACGAAGGCCCACACATTTGTCTCCACGTGGAGAGCCTCAGGGTTATCGCTGGTGAGGCGCTCCACGGCTTCCATGATGACCCACGCAGCCGTCAGCAGCAGGAGGAGCGTTTCCGCCAGCGCCATGAGACTTTCCACCTTGCCGTGGCCATAGGGGTGCTCCGCATCCGCCGGGCGGGCAGCTATCTTCACGGCACAGTAGGTGCCCAGTGCAGCCAGCATATCCAGTGCGCTATGCAGGGCCTCTGACAATATACCCAGCGAACCTGTCATGATGCCGACCACGAATTTCAAAACAGTTAGCAGGGCGCTCCAGAGAACAGATGAGCCCGCGGCAATGGCTTTTTTCGTGTCGGTATCCATGGTGAGTGCCATATGCTAGCACACCCCGTTCTCCTTAGTCAAGACAAACAGAGCGTATCGACAATGGGCAATTTTGAAATGTGACGCATGCGGAGGGCGGGGGCACCTTACCATCTAATAAACAAACCGGGGGCATTTGCCCCCGGTGACAAAAAGAATGTTTTTTTGTATTGGCTTAGAAAGCGACCTGATAGCCTACGTTGACGTTCCATTCGGAGGAATCACCGCGGAGGGTTGTCTCACCATGGAAATAGACAGCCGAGGTATCATTCACTGGTAAGTGTAGCCCAGCACCAAAGTTATACCCCCATCGATTTCGCTCAGCTCCACTCTGACTATACTCATGATTTCGAGCTCCTGCAAAGTGAAGCTTGGTGTTTACATTCGTGTCTCCCACGGTTGCAGTTACACCGCTGTGCACCGTAAACGTCGCTTTAGATTGAGTCCAGGAATCAAACATCTGTATGTAACGAACGCCAAGCGTTATGTCTGATGTGAAGGCGTCTTGCTCTTCCATGACCAGAGAGGCCGTTCCGAGCCCGTTCTCTTGGAATCCCTTGAGATGGCTGAAGCTGCTCTCCAATACACCGAATATTTGCAGACTGATGTCCTCTGACAAACTCACATCATAGGCGCTCTCATGCATAAAGTTCACAGAGAAACCGTCGGTTTCTGCCTCTGCATTCATTCCGAGAACATTACGTTCCAACTTGTAGTCATGCGTACCAAGCCCCAAAGAGAATTTGGCTGTATACCCTATATTTTGGTAGCCATTGCTTCTGTAGGACGTGTAGAAATCCACATAGCTGTTGTTTACCGTCTGTTCGAGAGCATTGTCTGGTGTCAGTTTGGTTCGGCTTGCGGCCACTGCTACGCCACTGCTCACGTGCATACACCCTGTAAACTCTAGAGTGAATTGCCCACCAATTTCACTGCGTTCATAGCCGCGGCCTGCGGTATCAGCATTTACAGAGCTTTCATGACTGAACATTTCAACCATGGCGCGCATGTAATTGTTGCCCACCAACTGCCAGCCTTGCCCCACCTTGCTGCGCAGATTTCGCATGTGACCGAGGTTGCCATCAATTTGGCTGCTCATCAGAGTTGCATATTCACTACCGCTTACAGCACTAAGCTGTGAACGCAGCTCTTCCTCGTTACGTGTTGAGGTTATCTGCTCAGCCAGTTTGCCTAGCTCGCCTTCAGGTTTCCCTTCAGCCATGATATCCTTTATTGTATCATATACTTGCTCCTGATTGGGAGACAACACCGGTGTAAATGGAGTGGTTTCCTGTGCTGCCAACAAGGTCAGGATGCCTGTACTTTCTTCATAACGCAACTCCCAGTCACCATCAATACCACTGAGGGTGAGGCACCCGTCAGTATACCCCTGACTATTTGAGCTCAAATCGACCAGAATATCGCCGTCTTCGGCTCCCTTCCATGCCGAGAGATCAATAACTGTCGTGCTACCGGCTACAAAGTTTACTTCGCCGTTTACTGTCAGCTTGCCAGACAAGGCAAGAGTACCTCCGCCCAGTGTTAGAGCGCCATTATATGTGGCTCCATCTGTATGAACGGCCAGAGATTTTCCGGTGCTGAGCGTGAAACTGTGGCCGAAGCTCACATTTGATCCGCTTCCCAGCACAATGGAAGAGGCTCCATTGGCGTTGTTCAGTACAGAATTTCCATTCATGTAAATGGTGTTGGCAATTGTGCTGCAATCCAAGTCTAGTGTTCCTCCACTATTAACGGTAATATCACCTGAGCCGAATGCACTGTCACTACCGGCAAGCAGAGCGCCTCCATTCACGATGGTGCCTCCGATATAGTCATTTTCTCCATTTAAGGTAACGTGTCCTCCGTTGATGTTGACACTACTGTCACCGCTGATAGTTGCATTTACGATACCGTTGAAATCATCGGCTATGCTGCTAAGCTCGGTGTCACAGATGCTTCCATCCAGCAGGCTGTCATCGCTTATGCAAATGTGGCCGCCAGTCGCATTCACTGTTATGTCAGCATTTACCGTCAGTAAACCGCTTTCCATGGTCACTCCCTTCAATGTATCACCCTGAGTTATGGATACGGCGGCTATCTCACTTACTGAGAAGGAGTCATCACCTTCTAACCAGAAATGACTATAGTCTACCGTGCCACCGGCACGAGCGATGCCATCCTCACCTAGCTTTAATTCCGTTCTGCTTAAATACGCCTGATGATAGATGTTGGCTCCTGCATTAACTGTAGTTCCTCCATCCACTATCAGTACGCTATATTCCGCATCCTTGCTGAACCCGCTTTCCGTCAGTCCCACGCTGCCTCCGCTGAGAGACAGTCGACAGCCCTCTGTCTTATTGAGTTGCAATGCGCTGGCATCAATGTTGCCGCTCAGTGTCAGTTTACCTGTGTTAGCGATAGTATCATTCAGAGCAAGAGTCACACCATCTACTATCAGCTTGCTTTCACCCGTGGAAACAATATCACCAGAGCCCAAGGCATTGGCATTCGTGATAGTCAGCGAACCGTCAGCAAGTGTTGTTACTCCGCTGTGGGAATTATTTTCACTCATGCTCACTTCTCCGGTGATTGTTACGGCTGTGATGCCGCCGAGCGTTGCTGCTATGCTGCCTCCATTTGCTGTCACTCGGGCGTCAAATACCTCACCGAGAAGGGTGGAGCCAGACAACACGATTTCTCCACTTGTCGTCTTTACTGTCGTCTCATCATTCACGGTGAGTTGACCGCCTTCCTGATGCACTTTAGCCCCGGCTCCTGCACCGAAGTGAATCAGCTGCGTTGAAACCCTGTCACTACCAGTCAACAAGTACTCATTGTAGTTAGTACCTCCTGTTGAACGGGCGTACCCATCGGAGCCCAGTGTCAGTGTCGTTACTGCATCCTGATGCGAAACCGTTACACCATCAATAGAGACTGTGCCACCATTGAAAAGCTGCACGTAGCTATCTCCTTGCTTCAGGAAGCCACTGTTGCCGCTGTTGCCGGTCACCACATCCACGCGTGATTCTCCTTCTGTTACCAGCTGTAGGGCTGAAGCGTTGAAGCTACCGCTGATGCAGACATTACCGCTGACCTGCAGTACTTCGCTGAGGGCATAGTCATTGCCAATCACCTTACCGCCGTTGATGCTGGCATTCACCGTACCGGCGGTCAATGTCAGTTCAGTGTTGCTCAGAGAACCATTGAGTACACCACCGGTTGTCAGTTCAATGCTGCCACCCGTGGCCTTTACTCGGGTTTCATCGTTTACCGTCAGATGTCCGGAAGTGATGTCAACCAGAGCATCGGAACTCATGGTATGAATGGCATCGGAAGCGACAGATACATCACTCTGCAACCAGAAGGTGCTGTAATCAACCTCGCCACCAGTGGAGGCTGTGCCGTCTGTGTTCAATTTCAGCGTTTCATCACCATACTTGATTGTGGCACCGGCATCTGCTGTGATACCCGTGGCGATAGTGGCTACCTTGTAAGCTTCCTTGGCAAAGCCGCTCAGACCATCGGCTCCGATGTAGGTGGCGGCTTTATTCGTGGTCAGGGTATTCACCGAGAATGTGCCGCTCATGGTCAACGTGCCACTGTTGTTCAGCACTCTATTAAGCTCATAGCCATTACCCACCAATGCATTGTTTCCGCTCAGCGCAGCAGCCAGTGTGCCTTCGGAGGCATTGATGGTAGTGCCGCTGATGGTGCCGCCCAGTTCCACATCACTGTTCAGGCTAATGGTACCGGCGGTTGCTGTCAGAGCATTGGTGGCAGCATCTACCGTCAGCGTACCACCCTGCATGTTGATGGTGGCAGAGCTATCCTTTGCCAGAATAGCGCCTACATTGACGGTATCGTTGCCTATAAGCAGGTATTCATGCCCCATCGTTCTTCCAGTCGTGGCAAAGCCATCGCTTCCCAGCGTGAGGTCAATGGAGCCGTGCGTCACCGTTGTTCCTGCAGCAACGTCCAGCGTGCCGCCGTTAATAAGCTGCACACTGTAACCATCGCTCAGCAGGAAGCCACTGTTGCCGCTGTTACCAGTCACTACATCCACACGCTCTTCATCAATGGTGTTCAGTACCAAATTGTCGGCCACAAAGCTGCCGCTGATGCTGACATTTCCGCTTACCTGCAGCACTTCGCTGAGGGCATAGTCATTGCCCATCACCTTGCCGCCGCTGATGGTGGCATTCACCGTACCGGCGGTCAATGTCAGTTCCGTGTCGATCAGAGAGCCATTGAGCACACCACCGGTTGTCAGTTCAATGCTGCCACCCGTGGCCTTTACTCGGGTTTCAT
>CALABM010000248.1 GCA_937885815.1 uncultured Verrucomicrobiales bacterium
GCCATAAAAGGCACGTACGGTGGTGTGTGAGGGGGCGAAAGCCCCCTACACGATTTTGTATTTCAGGCTTTCGTGTAAAGCACGGAGTCAAAATCCTCAAATTTCTCCAGCTCTACGCGCTGGGTAAAGAATTCTTTGAAGGGCGGGAAGTAGGTATCTGCCGGCCAGTTGCCGTGCACTTCAGATACATAGAGCCTGCTCATGAGCGGCAACATAAGGGCATAAATCTGGGCTCCTCCAATAACCATGACTTCCTCGCTCTGAAGCTCCATGCCGTCGAGTTCTTGCAGAGAATGAATGACGGTGGCTCCGGGGGCGTCAAAATCCATATCACGTGTGAGCACGATATTCTGGCGGCCGGGCAGCGGGCGACCAAGGCTCCGCCAAGTTTTACGCCCCATGAGGATGGGGTGGCCCATGGTGATGCGCTTGAAGAGTTTGAGGTCATCAGGCAGGCGCCAAGGCATGGTGTTATTCAGCCCGATGGCGCGGTCTTCAGCCATAGCAACGACTCCGGTAAAGGTGAGGCTCATGAGGTGTGGAGGTGTTAGTGTTTTTCTACGAGGAAGAGGTATTCTTTCAGCTTAATATCTCTGTTTCTGAGGTTTCTACAGCCCCGGAAGGTATTGTAGTCTGTTTCCAGTGCGCTGACTTTACCGATGGAGTTCAGGTGTTCCATAAAGTCATCATACTTTACGAAGCCTTCAGAGTTGTATGAAATGAGAATGAAGCGGGCCGGGCATTCATCAATGAGGTGGAATAGCTCATCACGCGCGGACTGTGGTTTGTTGTACGCGGAGCGTTTCCAACCGCGAGGAATTCCGGATTCCGGGGAGTATGATTCCGGTTTCTCGTAATTGGCCACCAAGTTCAGCATGAAGTAATTTGAGCCGTATGGGTGCTGATTGTAGGGCGGATCCAGATACGCTAAATCCACCTCCGGCATATTCTGTACCGCGTGAATAGCTCTGCCATGGAGAATATGGTTTGTGGTGTGATGGCGGGAGAACACCGGCAGCGTTAGCTCGATATTGCCCAGTATGCGGGAAAGAGCATTTCTTCCTTCACCCCCAAATTGGCCACGGCCTTCACTATTTTTATAAAAACCTTTGAAAACACCCGCTGTGTTGGTATGTACGGAGGCACCGTAAAGCAGTGGCCCCATGAAGAAGGGAAAGAGGTGCTCCGGCAGCTTGTGAATAGAACGGCTGGCGGTATCCAGATACATGGCGTTTCGGCGGGTGTAAAAGGCCCGCTCGCCGGGGCGTATATCCTCATCATTAGCCGGGGCGTACATCTCCGTAATGAAGCCCGGTGTCAGGTGGCGGAGTTCTTCCTGCAGGGCTCTGAGCTGTTCGGCTAGTTCTTCGTGGTTCAGCTCATCTGCATTGGCCAAATAGCAGCGGTTAATGATGTGGGCATAATCCTCCAAATCATTCACGTACAAATCAGTAGCATGCTGTTTTAGCAGTCTTGCCACGATGCCGGAGCCGGAGAATGCATCCAAGCAACTGAGTTTTCTGCCCCCCAATCGCTCGCGCACGTGCATGATACCCTTACCGATGAACCCCAGCAGTGAGCGCTTGTTACCGATGTAGGTGATTATCTGCTCCGCCAGATAGGCGGGATTTTCTTCACATTCCGGCGGCTGGGGCATGGCGTCAGGGCAGGTCAAACGGAGATGGGCGCCTTGATATGCGGGTGCGGATTATAGTTCTCCAGTGTGAAATCCTCGTAATCAAATCCATCAATGGCGGTAATCTCGGGATTCATCTTCATGGTGGGCAGGGGCCGCGGCTCACGGGTAAGCTGCAGGCGTGCCTGCTCAAGATGATTCTTATAAAGGTGCAAATCACCGAAGGTGTGCACAAACTCGCGCGCTTCATAGCCGCATACCTGAGCCACCATCATGAGCAGTAGAGCATAGCTCGCTATGTTGAAGGGGACTCCCAAGAACAAGTCACAGCTGCGCTGGTACAGCTGCAAGCTCAGGCCATGCTTTTCTCCCTCTTTCTGTGCGGGTATAACGCAGAACTGGTACAGGCAGTGGCAGGGCGGCAGCGCCATGCTGTCCACCTCTGCCACATTCCATGCTGTAACGAGGTGTCTGCGGCTCCAAGGATTATTTTTCAGGCCATCGATGAGTTTGGCAATCTGGTCTATACTGCCGCCTTCGCCATCCGGCCATTTGCGCCACTGGCTGCCGTACACGGGACCGAGGTCTCCGTTCTCGTCAGCCCATTCATCCCAGATGCTCACGCCATGCTCCTGCAGGTAGCGCACATTCGTGCTGCCCTTGAGAAACCAGAGCAGCTCGTATATGATGGAGCGCAGGTGAAGCTTTTTGGTGGTAAGGCAGGGGAAGCCTTTCCGTAAATCGAAGCGGGCCTGGCGTCCGAACACACCGATGGTGCCGGTCCCGGTGCGGTCATCGCGTCCCACACCGTTTGTCAGCACGTCGTCGAGCAGCTCCAGATACTGTTTCATGGGCGAAGCGTGTAATTCATCAGAGCGAAAGGGCCTCGCGGATTTGAAGAGCGTATTTCTCAGCACGCTCGGCAAGGCTCAGCTCAGGATCACGGTAAAGAATACCACGGGATACGTTAATAACGGGAGGTGCCACACGGGTTCCACCGGTAAGTGCGCTCAGGTCACCGCCCTGGGCTCCAAGGCCGGGAATGAGCAGGGGGGCATCCGGCAGCTCATTGAGCAGCTCGCTGCTGGCATTTGTAAGGCCCATCACCATGCCTACTTCTGTAGCGGCACCCTCAGCGCGTGCGCGTTCCACCATGTCACCTACAAGCTGGTATACTTTACGACCATTGGCGAGTACTTGACGCTCAATGTCTGCTGAACCTGCATTTGATGTGACGGCAAGCAGGTAAACTGCCTTGCCGGGGTGGCTCAGGAAGGGCTCCAGAATATCGTAGCCCATGAAGGGATTCAGCGTCACTGCATCCACTTTCATGCGCTCAAAATATGCCTGAGCGTAGTACTTCTGCGTCTCGCCGATGTCTCCACGCTTTGCATCCAGAATAACCGGAATGTCTGCGGGCATCTCTGCCAGCAGCTCTTCGAGCATTTTCAGCCCGGGAAGGCCCATGGCCTCAAAGTAAGCGATATTCGGCTTGTATGCCGCTGCATACGGGGCTGTTTCTGTTACCACCTTGCGCAGCCAGTCGGCCAGCTCATTGATGTTTTCCGTCTGCGGGCGGGGATCCAGTCCTACACAGAGTGCAGAGCGGGTCGCGTTGATTCTTGCCTGAAGTTTTTCCGTGAATTTCATGCTGCCCGTCATTCTATCATAGAATGTATATAGTGGCAAGTCTTATAAACGAATCGCCCCCGAAGAAGCTCATCTTCAGGGGCGATTTATGTTAAATTGAGTGCTCGTTTGTGAGAATTAAGCTGTGAGAATTTCCGGCTCCTCGGCTTCAGCATCCTCGGGGCCTTCCATACTTTCTTCCTCAAGTTTCAGCATACGAATGATAGCCTCAGGGTCTCTGAAGTCCTGTTCCAGCTGACGGCGTGCAGCTGGTTTATCCGCCTCTTCGTAGCAGTAGTCAATGATGAGGGCAAAAATGGCCTTTACCTTCATGACGTCATCTACGGTGTTGATGCCAGCTGCCTGAAGGCGCCCTAGCTCTTCCGTCAGTAGCTCGGACATGCGGGAACGCAGCCAGAGCTTTACATTTCGAGAACTGCGGGGCAGCTGGGCTTTCAGGTGGTTCAACTTATCCGTCAGGTTCGGGATATACTCGAGCTCAGCGTCCAGCTCTTCCATGCGTTCCACGTCTTCATCTGAAACTTCCTCCATGTTGGAGGCAGCTGCTTCAGCGCTGGCGCGTTCGGCACGGTCCTGCCTGATTTGTTCGAGCAGGAAATCCGGGTTCTCGAATTGGATTTCAATCATTCTCATTCCCTCCGCCCGAAGTGTTTCATCAGGATTCATGGATATCAGTTCCTCCAGAAGCTTTCTGGCTTTATTGATATCAGCATGTGAATCTGCGGTCTTGAAAATCTCTTCCAGCATGTCCTCCAGAAGCTGTGCCTTGAGCGCTTGTACAATCAGAACCGTTTCTCTGCAGTACTCACGCTCCAGTGCCGCATTTAGAGCGCGCAGCTGCTGCTCGCGATTTTCACCGGCTCTGTTCAGCTCCTGCTCAATGCTTTGCCATTCCTGAAGAGCTTGTGGTGAAAAGCCGGTGAAACCGTCCTGAAGCGGGGCTGCCACTTCAGGCGCAGCCTCGGTTGATTCGTCCAAAAGCGTGACGTCTTCTTCCTGCGCGATTCCTGTCAGAACCGGTGCACTCAGAAGAATTGCTGCGAAAGTGTGCTTCAGAAGCATCATCGGGAAGGGGGGGTGAATTAGCGTTTTTGGCGTTTAATCTGCTCGAGCACTTCCTCAGGGTTGGCGAAGAGCTGATTAATGCGGGCTTCAGCAGCAGCACGCTCCTCGGCAGGCAGAGTTTCGAGAATCTGGGTGTAGAGTGCCTTCACAGCAAGAACGTCTTCCACTGTTTCGGCTGTTGCAAAGGCGGCATTAATCTTGCTGAGAATGATTTGCTGTTTTAAGCCATTGAGCGTTTGCAGATTTGAGCCGCTTACTTGGGCAATGGCAGCATTGGTGAGTTCCAGAGCGCGGTCTGCATTACGCCCACAGGCACGGAGATCTTGTTCGAGCTTATTCATTATCTCAGTTTCGCGCATTATGTTCTGAATACCGGTAGCGTTCTCGGTGTCCAGTTCTGCAATCTGGCTCAGAATGCCAGCGGCGCTTTCCTTGAGATCATCAGGCATGTTTTCATAAACAGCCATCAGAGCCTTGGCGCGTTCTACGCCGGTAAGGGCATTAGCTGCCTCTAGACGCTGTGCATTCTCCAAGGATTTGTCAAGCTGCTGTGCTGTGTCCTGTACGGAGGCAGGGCAGCCCACGAAACCACCTACCACAGTGCCATTTGCCGTCATGACAAGAACGGTCGGGAAGCCGCTCACCTTAAATTCCTCACACAGAGATTGATTTCTCACAAGATTTTCACGACCGCCCACACGGCTGCTGTCGCGAGGAACATCAATTTCAACCAGTACAAATTTGTCCGCAGCGTAAGCATCAAACTCAGGCTTGCTGAAAACGTTATTTCTGAGACGTATGCAGTATGTGCACCAGTCAGAGCCAGTGAAGTCCACCAGCACGGCCTTGTTCTCAGCTGCAGCTCTCGTCCGTGCTGCATCCAGGTCTGTCATCCATTCCGCAGCGAATGCCGGCGCCACAATGGCTGCCAGCCCGGCAATTAACAAGTTCTTGAACATGGCCAGATTATGAATGCTTTATGGCGGAATGGCAAGTCTAATTTGCGGCATAATGATATAGAACGCATGTCGTTTTCGCTCACAGGTGCGGAGTTATGGGGCGTACGCGAGGTATCATATCATGTTTTATAACGTGGGAAAAGTGGCTATGATAGTATGCGAATGATGTATGATTTTCTGTCATTTGAAGCGGAGGTGAAAAATATGCTTGTCACCGGGCATTCTGCTTGTTAAACTGACGGCATACCAGATGCTCATGAACTCTTCCAAAAGTATTTTGCCCTCAAAAATAAGCCTGAATCTCAGGCGTTTGAATATGTGTTGTCTGGTGGCGGCTCTGGCCGTGACTGCCTCATCTGTATGTTCGTGTCAGGCTCGGCAGGCTCGCTTTGCTGCGATTGGCGAGCTTATGAAGGAAGGGGTGATTCAGACACCCGCTGAGCTTTACACTAAAGTTCTACCGAATGGTTCTACTCTGTTGGTAGCTGCTGCTGAACGGGGAGATGAAGCTCTAGTGAGACGCTTGCTTGTTGCGGGGGTGGATCCGGACGGTCGGGCCTATAAGGGTAACTCTGTGCCGCTTACTCGTACTCAGTCCGCGGCTGTAGTGCGTGCTTTGCTGCAGTATGGGGCGGATGAGAACGCAGTGGACGCTGCCGGTATGACTCCTTTGGGGTGGATGGCGTCTCTTGATAACATGGAAGGTGTGCGAGCCTTGCTGGCAGCCGGAGCTAAGGTGAATCCAGGGCGGCGTGCCATGCCGCCTCTGCTGAGCGCGGGCTCGCTCGGGGTGGCGGCTCAGTTGATAGCGGCCGGAGCAGATATTGATGGTGCATCTTCATCCGGTGTGACGCCGTTGATGAAAGCCTCCTCTCGCGGGGAGGTGACTTTGGCTGAGCTGTATCTGGGGGCCGGTGCTCAGGTGAACGCGGTAGATGGTGCCGGTAATACTGCCCTGCATGTGGCGCGTTCCGTTCCCATGGTGGAACTTCTTGCTGGAAATGGTGCTGATGTACGTGCGCTGAATGCGCGCGGTGAGTCTGCTCTGTTTGAAATCATGCACGGCCCTGAAATGGTGCGTGCTTTGGTTGCAGCGGGGGTACCCTTGGACGTGGTTTCTGCTGAGCGGAAAATGACGGCTCTGCAGGTAATGCTTGCTGATGACCGCGAGTCTGATGATGCCATTCTGGCACTCATTGCGGCCGGGGCTGATGTGCGAGGGCGTACTCCGGAAGGGTATACCACGGTGCAGCAGGCCAGTGCCCGTAGTACTGGCCGCCGATGGGCTATTATTCATGCTCTCATGAGGGCCGGGGCTCAGGCTGAGTAAGCTTGATGAAGTAAGTGTAAAAAATAAGGCGAGTCCAATGACTCGCCTTGTAATTTTTATCTCGGGGCTTGCCAATTAGCGGCGTGAGCGCATCTGCTGAACTTTTTGCAGCAGTGCTTCCGGATTTTCAAAAGTTTTACGCAGTTCTGCTATCATCTGCTCTCTGATATCCTCCGGATAGCTGATTTCCGCTTCGCTGAGCACATAATCACGGGCTTTGAGTACATCCTCCACTGTTTGGGCGTGGTACAGCATAGCGTTCAGGCAAGGGAAAATCACAACGGAGCGCTTGCGCTCCATAATCAAATCTCTGTTTAAGGGATGAGCTTCTGCCAAGTAACGGTTGAATATTTCCGTCTGAATCTGGAAGTTGCGGTGGTGGGCACGTACCTCATTCATGAGGCTTTGCATTTGTGCATTCGCTGCCACCAGACTTCTCAGTCCGAGCGTGTCTTCAGGGTCTGTCTCCTCAATTTCCTTACGGATTGTTTCCAACGTGGATTGATAATTAGAGGGGAAATCCCTGTAAATATCAAAGAGGGCGCGAGCTTTATCCAATCCGCTGAGTGCTCTGGCTGCTGCAAGCTGGCGGCCGCGCTCGATGGCTTCATCCAGTATCACCGTGGTGGATTCCACATTCGGGCGGGCTCCTGAGAATCCTCCCAGTACCTCGCCTTCTGCATTCAGCACCAGCAGTGTTGGGAATCCGCGCACACCATAGCGGTTGCACAGTTCTTGACGGGCTGCTCTTACTTCAGCCGGAATGGTGCGGCGGGGGATATCTATCTCCACCAGCACCAGTTTGTCCGCAGCGTAGCTTTCAAACTCGGGCTTATCTAGTACGTCTCTCTTCAGGCGGATGCAGTAACCGCACCAGTCAGAGCCTGTAAAGTTTACCAGAATGGCTTTTCCCTGTTGCGCGGCTTGTTCACGCGCGGCGTTCAAATCAGTCATCCATTCTGCTGCCATAGCCGGAGCTATGATAGCTGCCAGCCCCATAGGTACGATTAAACTTCGGAACATAGGTATATTCTGCACTTCTTCAGAAGTCTCTGCAAGCCAAAATTGCTCGCAAGACGTAAAAAAAATCCCGCCCGGATGTGAATCCGGGCGAGAGAAGAGGAAAATCTGCTTCTTATCGTTTACCGAAGCGGCGGTTTCTTCCATGGTAGGATTGTAACGCCTCATCCAGCTCGGCGCGTCCGAAGTCCGGCCAGAGTACATCTGTAATCCATAGTTCGGAATAACTAATCTGCCAGAGCAGGTAATTGGAGATGCGCATTTCTCCGGAAGTGCGGATGAGCAAATCCGGGTCCGGCATGCCGGCCGTGTACAGCTGTGATTCTAATAGCTCCGGGGTGATATCCTCAGGTTTGAGCTCACCTTTCTGTGCCTTTTCGGCGAGGCGCCTAGCTGCTGCTGTGATTTCCTGGCGGGAACCGTAGGAAAGAGCCAGCACGAGGTTCATCGCTGTATTGTTTGCCGTTTTTTCTAGGCAAATCTCCAGCTGTTTGCGGCAGGATTTCGGCAGCATGTGCAGCTCTCCGATGGCATGGAGGCGTACGTTCTTTTCCATCAGTTCTGGCAGGCGGCTTTTCAGGTAGCTCGCCAGCATGTTCATCAGGTATGTCACCTCTATTTTGGAGCGCCCCCAGTTTTCTGTTGAAAAGGCATAGAGGGTGAGCCAAGGAATGCCTTTTTCGATGCAGAGGTCGAGTACACGCTGCACAGTTTCGCCGCCCCGTTCATGCCCTTTGGCCCGGGGTACTTTATGCTGCTCCGCCCAGCGGCCATTGCCATCCATGATGATGGCAATGTGCTGCGGGATATTCAGCTCTGCTGCGGGAGAATTAGAGCTCATACTCACCATATTCAGCGAGAATTGCTTCCACTCGCTCGATATCCTCCGGAGAATCCACGCCACTTGTTGTCTTGCGGCCTCGGTAGTCCACCTCAACCATCTTCACACGCAGGCCATTGTAGAGGAAGCGCATCTGCTCCAGCCCTTCTACACAGCCCATTTCGTAATCGCTCTCAGGCAGCTCGAAGTAGTTTTTCAGCGCGGAATAGGTGTAGGAATACAGGCCTACATGGCGGCGCACAGGACTCTTGGGAAGGGTGGTGCGTGCTTTCTCCGGCTTGCGGATGGCCGGGATCGTGCTCTTGGAGAAGGCCATAGCGTAGCCGTCCTTGTCCACCAGAACCGTGGTGCCGCTGTACGGGGTGGTCTTCTTGCTTTCCACTAGGCGGTCATACTCATTCCAGTCCAGATGAATGCAGGGCGTGAATACGTCTGCCGGAGCAGCCTTCCATGCATCAATGAGCTGCTGGATGACCCAGGGCGGGCACAGCGGGTTATCACCCTGAAGATTGATGATGAAGCCGGGGGCTTCTGCCTGCTGGCTTACGGCGTCCCAGCAACGCTCCGTGCCGCTGCGGCAGGTCTCAGCTGTCATGACTGCCGGTATGTTGGCGCCGGTGCAGAAGTCGAGAATTCGGGTGTCATCCGTCGCTACCACATAATGGCAATTTTCATTGTGACGGCAGATGGACTCCGCGATGTCCGCTACACGGCGAATCATTTCTTTTCCGGCGATTTTAACCAATGGCTTGCCCGGCAGGCGGGTGGAGGCATAGCGAGCCGGTATGACGATTAAGATGGACTCTGACATATCTGTTTTTGAGTGTAGGTGATTTTCTCTTTCGTTATTCTACCCTGTCAGGCTTCGTTTGCCAAGTAAAAACGTGCTGTAAGCGAGCGGAAATGCGGGATTTCCGCTTGACAAGCGCCTAAGAAGGCACTAATATCCATCTTATGAAGAGTTTCTGTATAGCAACGGTTCTTTGCTGTGCTACAGTTTGTGTGGCTCAGGCTGCGACTGAGGAGGAAGTGTGCTCTCAGCTGGAGAGCAGGCTTGCCGAGCAGGTGGAACTTCTTTCCGGTGTGACGGATGCCTCAACCGCTGCTGCTGCAGTGAACCCGCTCAAAGAGAACCTTGCTCAGCTTGCCGCTCTTAATGATGTTATTTCCTCAGACCAACTCTGGAGTTTCATTGATAATAATTTGGAGGTGAAGCTGGGGCTTATTGAACAGCTGCAGCTCCTCAGTGTGCAGTATTTCAGGCTTCAGCGGGCGCGTTTTTATTCCTGTGGTGCGTTATGGCAGGTTCTTAAGCCTTATCTTAAGGCCTCCGGGGACGCTCGGTAACTGAAGCTTCTTTTTGCCGCAGGAGTTCCTGCAGGTGAGCCAGTTCCGCATCCATGTATTCAGGAAGTTTGTCTCTATGTTGGGACATCTGAGAGAATACTTCATCGCGGTAGCTTATGGCCTCGCGGTACGAATCTTCTTCCGAGCCGTACTGCAGGTCCGAGAAATAGCGAGTGATAATACGGCCACAGCGCTGGATGCTTACTCTCCAGCCCTGAAAGTCCGTGTTTTCATATGTGTAGCGGGTGATGTTTTTGTTTTTCATGGGTGTCAGGATTTAGTATATCTGACGTCACGGGGAGGGAATTGGTTCAATAACATGCAGGGAGAACAATTTGGCGGGGAAAAGATGTTTGACTTTGCTTGGAGTATATGCTAGTATGCACTCAAGCGTACGAGCTGCTGATGATATGAGGTATTTAAGATTCACATGGCTGACAATAATGGCTGCTTTTGCTGTGCTTACCCCCGCAGTTTCTGCAGCTGACGGTGACGAGTCTCCGCGTACTCGTGCTGAGGAGCGCCGCGCTCTGCGTGAGCGTGAGCGAAAGGCGCGTGAAGAGCTGCGCCGTGCTCGCCGTGCCGGTGATCAGCAGGCTATTGCCATGGCTGAGGAGGAACTCGCAGATATTGAGCGTGCCAGTAATAGTGCCAGAGCGCAGAATGCGAATCTGGATGGCGAGTTTAACGCCCTGCGTGAAGCTCAGGCTCTGCTTGCTGAGGTAAATGATGAGCAATCTGCTAAGAAAGCCGCTCGCAAAATATCCTCTTTGTTCGGGCGCCTGCCGGTGCCGGTGGAAATGTCTGATTCCGACATTGAGCAGTGGTCCATTGAGCAGAATAAAGTGAGTGCTCAGATGGAACGCTTGCGTAATGAGCCTTATTTTGAGTCTTCCGGTCTGCAGGAAGCTTGGACAAATGTGACTGATCCTTTCTCCCGTAGGCGTGCTCAGAGGCGCCGTTAAAAAAGTATGCGCTGTATCTTTACCATGCTGGTTATGCTGCCTCTGTTAGTTACAGCGGCTGAATCAGCTGGTAGCCTGACGCTGGACCCCGCAGAGATGGAGCGTGCCCGGCGGCATGTGTTCGGTGGCGCAGGGATAAGCGCCACGCCAGCGGCGGCTCCCGCGCCGGCTAATCCCATCGTTCCTGCGCAGGCTTCGGAAGTTGAGCGTTGGCAAGCGGCGTTTGCCTCCGCCGGTACGGATTTGATGCCTGTGCTTCTGCTGGCTCTTCTTCAGGATATGAACCCCACCGTGCCCATGGCGGCGAATGTGGAAGCGTATACTGAGGCTTTGGCTCTGCACCGTAAGGCCGCGGCCGGAAATACTGAGGCCTGTATTCAGCTGGCTGATGCTTTCAGAGCAGGGTGCCTGAGCAGCGGCTTAAAACTGCCGTATAGCGAGCAACTGGCCGAGTTTGTGCTGCGCCGCGGCGGAATTGTTCCTGTAAAACCTTAACCCCCAAATAAAGAGATAATTATGACTAAAGCAATCAGACTGATGACACTGGCTCTGGGCCTGCTGGTAGCAGCTCCTGAGACAGTGAGTGCGCAGGAGCGCGAAGCTTCTTCTACGCCTGCTGCTAGGCAGGAGCGCCGCGGTGCTTCCGCCAACCGCCGCCAAGCTCGCAACCGCAGAGCAAGAGCCAGTGCCGTGCCGCAGGCTCTTAAGCGTGTGCGCCGCGTGAGTGGTCGAATTAATCAGAATGCCCTCGTTTATATATACTTGCAGTCCGCCAGCTGGTGCGGCCCCTGCCGCCAGGCTATGCCGGATGTGGTGGAGGAGTACAAGAAAATGCGTCGCGACGGCCGCGCTGAAATCGTGCTCATCGGTTGGGACCACACTGCGGATGAAGTGAAGTCCTACATTGAAGGATATCGCTGCCGTATGCCTGCTGTGTTCCGCGAGGCTCGCAATGTGGACCGCCTGCCCGGGTTCACTATGGCTAGCGGCATTCCTACTGCTACCATGGTTGATGCCGATGGTAAGGTTATCAGGAGCGGTTCTCCCCTTGCTGTTGTTCCTACATGGCAGGCTGAGGTGGAGCGCATTGAAGCTGAGCGTCAGGCTGCTCAGGAGGCAGAGGCTTCTGAGGATGATGCAGCTGATAAGCCTGCCTCTGATAACGACTGATAAACTTTTATCTGTTCATCTCACGGCGTGCCGGAGCATAGTGATGGCACGCCGTGTATTTGTCATAGATTTTGATGGATTTATTCACTCCCTTCGGGCGCAATGAGGCCCCGCAGCAGGAAAAAGCCGCCGTTGGCATGCCTTTGGCTGCCCGCATGCGGCCGGAGTCTCTTGCTGAGGTCGCCGGGCAGCAGCATTTGCTTGCTCCCGGTAAGCTCCTCCGCCGTGCTATTGAGACAGATAGATTCTCCTCCCTCATTTTCTACGGCCCGCCCGGTGTGGGAAAGACCTCGCTGGCCTACGTTATTGCCCGGCAGACGAGCGCATACTTCGTCATGCTTAATGGCGTGGAATCAAATGTGAGCGATATTCGTGAGAAAATCGCGGAGGCTAAGGCTCGTGAAGCGATGCATGGCCAGCGCACCATTCTTTTTGTGGATGAGCTGCACCGCTTCAATAAGGCCCAGCAGGATGTGCTGCTGCCGCACTTGGAGAGGGGAACGGTGCGTTTCATAGGTGCAACAACGGAGAATCCCTACTTCGCTATCAATTCGGCCATGCTCTCGCGCTCTCAGATTTTCCCGCTGGAGCCTGTGCAGGATACAGAGATTATCTCCCTGCTGCGCCGTGCTGCTACGGACCCGGAGCGAGGCTTGGGGTATATGAAGCTCCATGTGGCGGATGATGCCTTTGCTCACCTCGCGTTGAAGGCGGATGGTGATGTGCGCAAGGCTCTTACGGCTCTTGAGGTGGCGGTGCTTTCCACTCCGGCTTCAGCTGATGGCGTGGTGCATGTAGACCTTGCCGTGGCCGAGGAATCCATCCAGAAAAAAGCCATTAAGTACGACCGGGCAGGGGATGGGCATTATGATACTATCTCCGCCTTCATCAAATCCATGCGTGGGAGTGACCCGGATGCTGCTCTCTATTGGCTGGCCTATATGCTGAATGCCGGCGAGGATATCCGCTTCATTGCCCGCCGTCTTGTCATTTGCGCCAGTGAGGATGTGGGACTCGCGGATTCCAATGCTTTGCGCGTGGCCCTTGCAGCGGCTCAGGCCGCTGAAATGGTTGGCATGCCGGAGGCTCGCATACCTTTGGCCCATGCTACGGTGTATATCGCCACGGCGCCCAAGAGCAATGCTGCCTATGCCGCCATCAATGCCGCTTTGCAGGATGTCCGCGAGGGTAAAACTCTTGCCGTGCCTGACCACCTCGCCACTCCCACCCGCAAGAAACTTGCCCGCCTGCGCGGAGTGTCGGAGGAGGATACGGATTACAAATACGCCCATGATTTTGGTGATGACCATTACGTGCCCCAAGCCTACTTACCCGAGGGGCGCGTGTATTACCACCCCACCACCAATGGCATGGAGCTGCGCATTACTGAGCGCATGGAGTACCTCAAGAAGCTCCGAGAAAATCAGTGATTTTATGCTAAATAAAAACACCCGCACCGATGAAGGCTGCGGGTGTTTGTTTCCTTGTTTGAAGGCTTTTATCAGGCGCGGATGACGTAATCCTCGCGGCGGGGCTTGGGCTCGTGGATACCTCCCTCCTCGGGATAACCGAGAATGCAGATGGCGAGGCCTTCATACTTGTCAGCCACACCCCATTTCTTCATGAGTTCGCGGCCTTCGGCGCTGTCAAACATCTGCTTGCCGCGGTTAATCCAGCAAGAGCCAAGACCAACGGCGTGAGCGGCGAGCATGAGGGTGCCCATCATGAGCGCGGAATCATCGCGGCCGGTAGGGACTGTGGTATCCGTGAACACCAGCACAGCAGTGGGGGCTCCGTACATGGGGTCCTTATCCGGCCCCCAACCCATGAATGAGCCGTTGAGCACGGAGAGCTGCTTCAGGGTAGCTGCATCCTGAACCACAACGAGCTGCGGTGTTTGCAGGCCTTTGCCGGTAGGTGTCCAAGTGGCGGCCTCCAGCACGGTGCTCAGCTGCGCCTCACTAATCTGCTCGCTCTTGTACTTGCGGCAGCTGCGGCGAGTGCGGATATCAGAGAGTGTATCGGCCATGATATTACTGGGCGTTAGCGGCTTTTTCGATTTCCTGCTTCCAATCCTTATAGCGCAGGCCGTGTCCGCGGTACAGAAGTCTGCCGTAAGCATCCACCACCACGATGTGCGGGATGCCAACGATGTCATTCGGGTAGCCCGGCAGGGCTGCGGCCTCAGGAGAGGTGTACATCAGCGTGGCAAACGGTGCATTGTAATGCTCCATGTAGTTGCGGGCTGCCTCGGGGGTGCGATCGCAGGAGAGCAAAATGACCTCTACGTCCTTATTAGCCATCATGTTGGGGTATTCTGCCACGAGTCGGGGCATCACCATGCGGCAGGGGCCGCACCAGCTGGCAGAGCACACGTACATATAATACTTTGCTTCAGTGCTGGGCTTCACGTCAGTCACAAATGTGGTTCGTGCGATAGCCTGAGCCATCGGAGTAGTTGCCTGAGTTGTGGCAGCAGGAGCAGGTTGCTCGCTGGCGGTTGTTTCGGCTGCGACTGCAGTAAAGGCCAGTAAGGCCGGAATCAGATGAAAAATTTTCATATCCCCCACATGCTAGCAGACATGCGGTTTCATGTCAATATGAAAGCGTGTTTCCGGCTCAGTAAAAATTTTTATGCTGGAAATCTGATTAGAAACGTGGTAAAATCCGCGCGCTATGTTATCTGACCGTACAAAAGCCGGCATTGAGCGTGCTCCGCATCGCAGTTTGATGCGTGCCACGGGCATGACTGATGAAGACATCAGGAAGCCCTTTATCGCTATCTGCAACTCTTTCAATGAAGTGATTCCCGGGCATGTGCACCTGAACAAGGTGGCTGAGCTCATTAAGGATGAAGTGCGAAAGGCCGGCGGTACTCCCATCGAGTTCAATCTTATCGGCGTGTGCGATGGTATCGCCATGGCTCACCAAGGTATGAAGTTTTCTCTGGCCAGCCGTGAGTTGATTGCTGACAGTGTGGAAACCATGCTGAGTGCTCACGCATTTGACGCCTGCATCTGCATTCCGAACTGCGATAAAATCGTTCCCGGTATGGTGATGGGCGCGCTGCGCTGCAATATCCCCACGATTTTCTGCTCCGGTGGTCCCATGGCTGTGGGTAAGGGCCGCAATGGCGAGGATTTGGACCTCAACAGCGTGTTCGAGGCTGTAGCCGCCTGCAACGCCGGCAAGATTTCTGAAGACGAGCTGCACTTCATTGAGTGCAATGCTTGCCCGAGCGCCGGCTCCTGCAGCGGCATGTTCACGGCAAACTCCATGAACTGCCTTTGCGAGGTGCTGGGTCTGGCTCTGCCGGGCAATGGCACGCTGCTGGCTCTCTCTGAGGAGCGCAAGGAGTTCTGGCGTGCCGCCGCTCGCCGCGCTGTGGAGATGGCGAAGCAGGGCGGTCCGCTGCCCCGTGACCTCATCACTGAGGCTGCCATTGACAATGTGTTCACCTGTGATATGGCCATGGGTGGTTCCTCCAACACTGTGCTGCACACCCTCGCTTTCGCGGCTGAGGCCGGTTTTGAATACGACCTGAAGCGCATTGACGAAATTTCCAAACGCACACCGAACATTTGCAAGGTGGCACCCAGCTCCCGCTACCACATGCATGATGTGCTCCGTGCCGGTGGTATCATGACCATTCTGGCCGAAATTAACAAGATTCCCGGTGCGCTGAACACGAATGTGCCCACCGTGAGCGGTAAGACTCTGGGTGAACAGATTGAAGGCCTTTCCACGCAGGATGCCGCCGTCATTCGCACGCTGGACAACGCCTATTCTAAGGACGGCGGTCTTGCCGTGCTGTTCGGCAATCTGGCAGAGCAGGGCGCTATTGTGAAGAAAGCCGGCGTGCTGCCTGAAATGATGGTGCACAGCGGTCCGGCCGTGATTTTCGAGAGTCAGGAAGCAGCCTGCGCCGGTATCCTTGCTGATAAGGTGAAGCCCGGTGATGTGGTTGTTATCCGCAACGAAGGGCCCAAGGGTGGCCCCGGTATGCAGGAAATGCTTGCTCCCACCAGCTATATCATGGGCAAGGGCCTGGGCAACTGCGTGGCTCTCATTACGGATGGCCGATTCTCCGGTGCCACTCACGGTGCCTGTATCGGTCACGTATCCCCCGAGGCTGCTGAAGGTGGCCTTATTGGCCTGCTGAAGGATGGTGATATCATCTCCATTGATATCCCGAATCGCTCACTTTCCGTGGATTTGAGCGAGGAGGAAATCGCCGCTCGTCGCGCTCAGTGGCAGCCCACCATGCAGGAAATCCCCAGCCCTAAGTGGACTGAGGAGGATATTGAATTTTGCAGAAAGCTTGTTGGATGCCACCCCGGCGAGGAGCAGCAATCCGGAAATGAGGATTATTGAGTCAGCAGTATTCATTATGAAAAATAAA
>CALABM010000249.1 GCA_937885815.1 uncultured Verrucomicrobiales bacterium
ACATCGGGCGTCACACCCCGGACTTCGTGGACTTCATCAGGAATATCGGTTGATAGGTCTGCCCCACACCACCTTTTTGCCATGTCCCGGAAAGTGCTCCAGATGCGCCCGCGCGAGTTCAGTCGCCCTATGCTTGCCCTTGCGGATGCTTTTGCTCCGCTCGTGGTACGCATGGTAAACGACAAGAATATCGTGTTCGCACGCCCCCTGGCATTGGATAATGACGTGCATCTCCCGGCGAGTTCTGTCCCTCTCCGGGATGGGCAAAAAGGTGGGAATGGTGTCTCCCTTATCAGGAACGATGTTGATGCAAGTGATTGAAAATAAATGCGTAAAAAGATAAGAAAAAGCTAGACCTTGTTCCTGATTATGCTATACTCTACAAAGAGACAAAGCGCTTAATAGTTAAAGCGTTACATTGAATAGCATGAATCAGGAACGAGCCAGCGAAGCCACCGCGAACATACGCATTACACGGTATCGCAAAACACGCTTCTGGGCAGTCTGGGAAAACGAGAAATTGCTGACCGTAACGGTTTACCTGAAAGGCGCACGCTCCATCTTAACCAAAATCAAGACCATGAAGACAACACACAAACCGGGATTGATAGTTCCCGCCACCGACAGGAATGGCGCTAAGCTGCGCCTGATGGTAACCGCCAGCGATAAATCCGTAACTTACATCTGCCGAAGCCTGAAAGGCGAGTTCGTAGTGGATGACTCCATTGAGCAATCGCTCCCGGAGTTGCTGGACGAAAGTATCTTTTTCCTGACAACTGCCAAGGGAGAACAGCAGATGAGCAAGTTCTTCGCAGACAAGAAGAAAGCCAAGCGTAAAAAGTCTGCAAAGCCTAAGACTAAAAAAGCAAAGCGCATCGAAAGCAAGCCGACAGAACAAGTTCCCCCGTGGCTGGAGGATGAACCGGAAGCAGCAGTAGCCGAACAGGAAGCCGCTATCTGGCAGGAAGTTGAGGCAGAACGTGAGCAAGAGGCTCAGGAAGCTATCATCACCCCGGAGGAGGAATCAATACCAACAGAGGCAGAAACAGAACTCCCGCCTGTTCCAATCACCATTGCCCAACCGACCAAGGCGAAGCAAGTCATTCTCCCCGGAGAAAGTGAACCGCAGGACATCCCCGCCGATTTCGTGATGACTCCGGGTACACGGCTGATTCGCCAGTACAAGGGTCGCAGTATTGAGGTGCTGATGCAGGATTATAAAAAGTTCCTCTGGGAGGGCAAGGTTTACCCAACCCTCACTCACATCAGCTGGGAAGCCGCAGGCTACCAGATTGCAGGCTCCACATTTTTCGGAATCCCCGCTAAACGAAAATGAGCAGAGAAGACGCAGACGAGTTAATCCTCAAGCTGTACTCCATGAGTTCCGCTGAACTCAAGAAGCTTTGGGCAAAGCTCTTTGGCATGGCTTGCTACACCAATCGGCGCGACTTCATTCGCCGCCGATTGGAATGGCGCATCAATACGCTGGTGAGTGGCGGCATTTCTGAACGCGCGATGAAGCGAGTGGAAGAAATAGCGGACGATACCCTCATCCGGGTAAAATCCCGAGCGTTTTCACCACGCGAAGCCAAGCAGAAGTCGGATAAGCCTGTCGTCATTCGCAAGAAGTACAAGGGAAACACTTACGAGGTCATTCAGTACCCCGACCATTTCCTGTACAACGGCATGAAATATCCGACTCTATCGGAGGTCAGCTCGCTCATCGCTGGCTACTACGTCAGCGGTAACAGATTTTTCGGAATCCCCGCCAATAAACGAGTATGAGAACAAAACGCAAGTCTGACACCATACGCTGCGCCATCTATACGCGTAAATCCACCGTCAAGGGATTGGAACAACAATACAATTCCCTCGATGCTCAGGAAGACCGCTGCAAATCGTTCATTGAGTTGCACGATTCCGAGGGATGGGTTCATGTGGAAACATTCTCCGATGCGGGTATCAGCGGTGGCACATCGCAGCGTCCTGCGCTTACCCGCATGATGGATGCAGCCCGACGAAAGAAGTTCGACATGGTTATCGTGTTCAAACTGGATCGTCTGGCACGTAATCAGCGAGACTTCCTGAACATGCTCGACACCTTGGATAAGCACGGCGTGGAAGTAGCAAGTGCCACGGAGCCTTTCGACTCCGGCTCTTACCTGGGGCGTGGCATGCGTAACCTGCTGGGGGTATTCGCCGAAATGGAGCGGGAAATGATTGCCGAGCGAACCCGCGAAAAAGCAGAAGCATGTCGCCGCAAGGGGCTGTATCTCTTCGGCAAACCTCCATTCGGTTACACTCGGGTTGAGGGAAAACTTCACGTTGTGCCGGAGCAAGCCTCCACCATTAAGCGGATGTTCGATGAATACGCCCAAGGCAGAAGTTGCATGGATATAGCCAATATCCTGAATACGGAAAATCTGATGAGAATCAACCGTACAGGAGAAACGTCCAAGTGGACGCACAAGGAGGTCAATCGAGCACTACGAAATCCCCTCTACACCGGCTATATCCCCTCCGGCGATGAGCGGTATGAAGCGCAGCATAAACGCATCGTCCCCCGCGACCTCTGGGAGCGAGTGCAGGAACGCATGGATAAGCTGGGCTCCGAGATGAAAGAACGAACCAAACCTCGCCGAAGCAAGGAGGTTTACCCACTTGCCGGACTCCTCATCTGCGCTACCTGCGGCAAGAAGATGCGGGGGAGCTACGCGCGAACCGATGACCAGACATATCGCTACTATTCTTGCGCCACCCGCAAAATCATGGGGACAGACGGCTGCGAATGCCCCCATGTGAACGCCGATGAGATTGAGGCATTTGTACGAACGCAACTGAACACGCTGCGCAATAACCCCGATTTCATTGCCGCTCTCATTTCCCGATTGCCCCAGGTTCCCGGCGGCAAGATTTCCGACTGCGTGTTCAACATGGAGCGACTGCTCGAATACGGCTCACCCACAGAACTAAAGACCATCTTTCACAAAGTGTTCACCGCTATCTCATTCGACTGGAAGAATGAGAAGCTCGACTTCAAATATCAATCCCTCACATGAATACAAAATCGTTCAGCGCATCATTCGCCAAATCGCCGCAGTTCCGGCAGAGGAGCAATCCGCTTGACTCACTTTCGGAATTGAACACACCTGTCCGCATTGCCACCACCAAAGGCTGGGATGCTTCCGTTCCCCTGCGTATCAGTACCGGCTCCAGAGGCTCCCTGAAATTCATGCGGCAGCGTACACTTGGCGATGAATTGGCAGACCGGGCAACAGCAATGGGTGCGCAGCCTACCATGCGAGCCATCCGCATGGCCAATGCCATCCTGCTGGAACAGGTGCTGGGGACAGGGCGGTTCAGCTCTCCCGCCGAGCTGGCTAAATGTATCGGAGTCAGCCGAAACCTTATCAGCGATCTGCTCGCTATGCTGAACCAATCTCCTGCCGAAATCGAAAAAATCCTCTTCGAGACAAAATAATTCAAAAATTCTACGCGGGGTTTTCGGAAACTTTACGAGTAATTGTGTGTACAGGCCATCTTGGCTCCAAAAAAATCGGGAAAAATGAAAAAGAAAGGGCGGATTTTTACACTTTCGGCAAGCAATTATCCATGAAGTGGAAAATTAAGCGGACTTTTTCAGCACCTTTTTGCGAGATAAATATATGGAAGCCCTGATGCTTTTTCACAACCAACCCAAATAACAGAACTATGAGTAATCAGATAAAACGAGTATTCGTCAATGGGTTCCCCAGCCTCTACGGTGGCGCGGGAACGGAGTTACATCACCAGATTATCGTCTGGCGCAAGCTGGGTATGGAGGTTCACCTCGTCCCCTCGTGGGATTATCATACCGAGCCGCTGTACAATGAGATGGTCAATCTTGGTGTCATCATGCACGCTCCCGGCGACTGGACTGCCGTGCAACCCGGCGACCCGGTGCTGGGCTTCTGCAATGCCGAGTTCCTGAACAGTCTGCCCACCATCCGCAAGCGCACGAAGCGTACCGTCTTTGTGAACTGCATGACCTGGCTGTTCGACAAGGAAAAGGAAGCCATGCAGAACGGCGATATTGCCATGTTCCTCTACCAGAACGAGGCTGTCCGACAGAATGTCATGCCCATCCTCCGCAAGCTCAACCCGAATCCGGCGGTGCAGTTCATGACCTTCAAGCCCTACTTCCACGCAGACGCGTTCCCCTTTATCACGGAGCGCGATACCGACCAGTTCGGCTGCGGGCGCATTTCCCGGCAGGATGCCGACAAGTTTGCTGCGAACACGCTGCACATCTACGACACCTTTGTCGCCCCTGTCCCCAAGCACGGTCTGTTCCTTGGTTTCGATTCCCGAAGCGAGAAGAAAATCGGTCGTCCGTTCGACTGGATTCAGATTGCTCATAACCAGCGCGAGGTCTCCCAGCAGGCATTCTACAAGCATTGCCGCATCGTGTTGCAACCCACCGATACCACGGAAAACTGGCCGCGTGTCGGTTTCGAGGCTATGGCCAGCGGCTCGGTGTTGATTGTGGATAATCGCGGCGGCTGGCAGCAGATGGTCCAGCACGGTAAGACGGGCTGGCTCTGTAACCACGAGCGCGATTTCATCTACTACGCCTCCAAGATGGCATACGAGCCAAACCTGCGCGACGACATGGCAGAAGCCGCACGTCTGCGTGGTCTGGAACTGGGCGGGCTGGAAGTTTCCATGGAATCGTGGAAAGAGGTCTTTGCCGCCATGGAGAATCTGCCGGAATAAACCTTAACCCATCGACATTACCATGAACGATAAAGAACCTCATGTCTCGCCGCATTTCATTGCAGGCATGCGTTTAGGCAATATCATGTTTGCCGTGGCCACCGTCTATGCTCACGCTCTCCGGAACGATGTTCCTTGCCGAGTACCCTGGGCGTACAACGATGCTTCCTTGGCGCTGCATGATTACCTGAAACACGAACCTGCGCTGCTCCCCTCCACGCCGTTCGGGGCGAATGAATCTATGCGTTACCGCGAGCCCCGCTTCTCGTTCTGCAAGATACCTGCCGATGTGCTGGAGGGCGGCATCTGCGGTTACTTCCAGAGTTCCCGCTATTTTGCCGACCAAAAGGAAGCTATTCGCGAGCTGTTCAAGCCTTTTATTGCGGAAAAGCAGCCCGGCACGCTGGGTATTCACTTCCGCTTGGGTGACTACAAGAATCTGCAGCATAAGTTCCATGTGGTTGACCGGGATTTTCTTGCCCGAGCCTACACCCACATCTCGCCGGAAATCAAGCATCTGGTCGTTTTCTCTGACGAGCCCGATGCAGCGGCGGAAATCATCGCCGGGATTCCGGAATATGCGCGTTTTTCTATCGAGATTGACCGCAATTCTCCCAGTGATGCCATTCGCCGCATGACCGCCATGCAGGAGCTTATCATCTCCGCTTCCTCATTTTCCTGGTGGGGAGCATGGCTCGGCGAGACACAACGCGTAATAGCACCGTCCAAGTGGTTCAACGGTGATATCTACGACTATCAGGATATTTACGAACCACATTGGGTAAAACTCTAACCTCACTTACAAAACAATGAAAAATCAGAAAATTACCGGTCTTTGGGTAGGCGAAACGCTGCCCTTGCTGGCTCAGCTCTGCATCAAGTCATTCCTTGACCACGGGCATGAGTTTCAGCTCTTCACTTACCGTCCCTACGACAACATTCCGTCCGGTACCACCGTGCGTGATGCCCGCGAGATTCTACCGGAGGATGCGGTATTTTATCACGAAAACGGCAGTCTGGCTCCTTTTGCCGACTGGTTCCGCAATGAGTTCCTCGTCCGAGAGGGCGGCTACTGGACTGACCTTGATGTCGCTTGCCTGAGCGACGATTTTCCGGATGCCGATACTTGGTTCTGCACGCAGGAAAAGGGGCTCGTGGCTGTGGGTGTCATTGCTTTCCCGCCGCATCATCCGCTCATGGAGGTTCTGCGTTCTCTGGCAGAAGACCCAAAGGCTGCAGCGCCCTGGGATTCAGCGGAAGAGATTCTTGCCAAGAAGAATCTGGCGAAACAGATGCCGGATGTAGCCGAACGCCGTCGCAAGGCACCCTGGGGGCATTGTGGCCCGGAGGGATTCACGCGCGTTCTCAAACACTTTGATATGCTGGCTCAGGCTGCCACTCCCTCTCATCTCTATCCTCTGCATTACACGGTCTGGCGCAAATGTTACAATGGCGATTGCAACCTCCACAGCCCGGAGCTGCGTAATGCTTGGGCAATCCACCTCTGGGGTGAAATGCTGCGCCACGAGCCGGACGCTTTCGAGAATGTTTCCCGCAACAGCATCGTGGGACAGCTCTTGGATAAGCATCTGCCCAATCATGCGGTCATTCCGGCAAATCCGCAGAAGAAAAAGGTCAACATCCTCGTGGGCATTTGCAGCTGCAACAATGCGCATCATCGCCGCGTAGCCTGCCGCGAGACGTGGCTCTCGCATCCGCAGCCGGGTATCGAATGCCGCTTCTTCCTCGGTCGTCGCGAGCCGCTACCCAATGAGCCGGATGTGGTCAATCTCTGGGTGGATGACGGTTACTACCATCTCCCCGCCAAGGGTCTGGCATTCTACAAGTGGGCGCTGGAGAATTACGATTTCGATTGGCTCTTCAAGTGTGATGATGATACCTATCTGGCTCTTGACCGTCTGGAAAGCCTCTGTGATACACGCTATGACCTCATCGGTGACCCCTGTGTGGATAGCCGGAAAGCCCCCAGCGGTGGTGCGGGGTATTTCATGAGCCGCCGATTGGTGGAGCTTTTCGTGCAGAATGCCGACAAGATTCCGGCAACCGGGGCAGAAGACCTCCTTTTTGGAGAATGGGCTATCCGTCTGGGCGTTCCCATGCTGGCTACACCTCGTCTGGTGATGTGTCATGCTCCGGCTCCGAACCGTGAGAACAATCTCGTAACATGTCATTGGTGCAGCCCGGACAGGCTGCGCGATATCGAACTGATGTTCTATGCCGAACCGATGGCGACCATCCCCGGTGTTCACCCGCATTGGCAGGACGATATTCTCTTCTACGCCAATGGTCGATTCATGCGCAAGAGTTCCGGCTGTATGGGGTGGTATTCGCTTTGCCCGAATCGTGAGCTGATTCTTCATTGGGATCGCTGGCCGGTGGATTACCTGAGTTGGAACGGCTCTTCCTACCGTAACGATTTCCTCTCGCTCACCCCGAACAACGGAAATCTGAGCGTCCATTTTGACACCGCAAAATAAATAACGACCATGAAATGTGTATTGTTACAAGCTAAAGGCGAAACTTTGGAGGGTCTCGACGAATGCAAGAAGCTCGGGTTTACCGTGCAAGCCTACCCGGTGTCGCAGGAGGTTCACTTGCTTCGTGATACCCGCTATGAAGAGTTTTCCCGATTCATGCGGGGTGATTTCGCCCATCTGGATAAGCCGTATGCGCGTTCGCTTCGTGTCTCTTTTGCCAAGATGCTGCTTGACCCGGCTTTTGCGGATGATGATTTCATCATTTTCGGAGAGAGCGATGCCACGCCCATCGTCAAGGCTGAGGTCCTCAAACCTGTCTTGGAAACAGAGCTTCAGAAGCACCCGGAAGCTGATGTATTCCGCCTGTTCTTTGAATTATCTGACCAACCCTCCCATGAGCCGGATTGCCCGCAGCATCTGATGTTCGAGACGCTTTGTCCCACTCCGCAGACGCGCTATAATCCCCATGTCTGGGGCACGCATGCGCTGGTTATCCCGGCACGCAGTCGGCAAAAGGTGGCAGATATTTTCCTCGATTATCGTCTGCCCATCGACAATGCGCTGGAGGTCGCTTGTTCGGAGAAGAAGCTCACGATGCGCTTCTGCCGTCACAACCTCTTCTACCAGAAGCCCCGTACCACGCACGCCGATACATCGCAACTCTTTTCCAACCGAAAGAGGAAAATTGCGCTCTGCATGGCTTCCTACAAACGCCCGGTGGACTTGCAGCGGCAGATTTATGCCATGATGAATCAGTCCTACGATAAGGAGTTCTTCCATCTCTTTGTTGCTGTCAAGGGGGTGTCGGAGTTTATTCTCAATACCTTTATCATCCCGCAGTTCAAGAGCTATATTGAGGAGGGGCGTTTAACTATCCGCTACTTCCCCAACAGCAATCAGCTCACCAATCTGCTGGATTGTACCCGAGGGCTGGATGTGTCCGAGTACGAACTCTTCTTCAAGATTGATGACGATGATTTCTACTCGCCGGATTACCTTACCACCATCAACGAGTTTTACACCACGCTTCCGCAGGACTACTCCTGCTATTTCAGCGATATGACGTGGATGCTCTACCAGCACGGCGGTATTGTCACGCCCGGTCGAGAGATGTTTTACGTCTGTGGCCCCTCTTTGGTCATGTCGCGACAAGTGATGAAGCTGGTGCAGGAGAGCGAGACGAACCCGAAGATTATTCGCAAGGCGATGTCCTGGGGCGGTGGCGTAGGTCATTCCGAGATTGCTTACATGGAGGATAATTTCATCCATCGGCTCATGCGGATGCACGGTTGTAGCAACATCGCTCCTTTTGTCAGTCAGAAAGGCATCCGGCATTTCATTCTGTATCAGGCATCCAATGCCTCAGTCATGCGCGGTGGACTTGTTTCCGGTGAGATGGCTTGTCGCCGAGACGTGGCACAGCAGGATGCCCCCAGGGAGGATGTCGTTTTCCTCCAACACTCGGCATGGTCAGACACGCTGCGTATCTACGGCAATACCGCCACCCGCATTTCTTCCGGGGATATGGCAGATGTGCTGGAATTCACTTCCGATCACCTGACCCTAAAATGGCACAACTGGGGAGAAGAATCGTTTACCCGCCGAGAGGATGGTGCCTATATCCTCACCGCCTCCGACAAATGAACCCTTTCCGTTCTCCCCGGCGTAGCTGACGGGGAGACAGAATCCAAAACAACAATAGAAAACACACCATTATGTTCACCAATAACGAACACAACGATGGGCTCGCCCACGGCGAGCATGTAGCACAGAACGCAGATTTTGTGCAGTCCGTTCAGATCCCGGCATCTGATGTCGGCGTTCCCGTGGTTGCCCCTGGCAGCCTTGCGTCAACTCTTAGCAATGCGTCTGAGAACAAGCCCGAAAAGAACAACTCTACCCCCGCAGCCGATACGACTTCCGCTGCACCCAACCTTAACAGGAAAGACCATAACATGAAAGCAAACATGCACAACCACGACAAGCCCGTCCTCCACAACGGGGAGAACTACAAGGATAATCACAAGCACATGCACGGCAAGCCGCACCCTCACCATGAGGAGGAGACGCAGGATGACTCCGGCGTAGCCGCTCAGAACGAGGGCGACATTGCATCCATTGCTGATACGGAAGAACCCGTTTCTGCCGGTCAGGTTGTATATAGTGCTTCTGATAGTTACAACTCTACAGGCAACGAAGCGATGCCAACGTTTACCGATACCTTTACTGTACCGGAGGGCGGAGCCTCTGTCTACGCCTATCTTCAGGTGGATGACTGGGGTTCAGTTGAAATTTCCGGGAATAATGGTCATCTGTTGCTTGACCTGCTCGAAAAGCCCGGTCTAGCCGGACCTCTGGGCGGACACAGGCTGTGGAGTACCGAAGATACAGTTGATTTGGGACCCGGAGAGTACACTGTTACGGTAACTCATGGTAACATTACTATGGATAATCCGGGCGCAAATGCTTCCGTCTGCGTGTACAATATCATTGTAACCGCTAAGGGTACACCTCCTACCTCTAGTAGCAGTTCCTCTTCGTCTTCTTCGAGCAGCAGCTCTTCTTCCAGCTCCAGCAGCTCCTCCTCGTCCTCTTCGAGCAGCAGCTCTTCTTCCAGCTCCAGCAGTAGCTCCTCCTCGTCCTCTTCGAGCAGCAGCTCTTCTTCCAGCTCCAGTAGCAGCTCCTCCTCGTCCTCTTCGAGCAGCAGCTCTTCTTCCAGCTCTAGCAGTAGCTCCTCCTCGTCCTCTTCGAGCAGCAGCTCTTCTTCCAGCTCTAGTAGCAGTTCCTCATCGAGCGATATTCCCCCGGATGAACGAGAGATTTGTTGTAAATGTGGAACTTGCACGATTGATGGTACAGAGTTCACGATTGACCAAGAAAAACTGCCGGAAAGCATGGCAACCACCCCTTGCATGTCTGTCGCAGAGTTCATTGCCGCAGGAGGGAAACTTCCTCCTGAGTTAGCAAAACAGCGAACTTCATCAGCATCCTCTTCTTGTGGGCATTTAAGATACATCAGTCCTTGGGAATGGACGGCTCAGTATAATGCCGACTCTCGCCTCATCATTGTCTCTCCCCCGGTAGGCACATCTATCTATTTCTCTGTTACAGAGGCTGATTCAACAGCATATCCGTCTGGCACTTCCAAAAAACGCCGCTATCGTGTGCAGTTGTTGAAAGCTGACGGAGTAACGCCTTGTACTAATGGCGATCCTGTTTACCTGTCAATGGTGGATGATGGTGGCTCTAAAATAAAGATCTCGGTGGCTTCCGGCCAGGTAGTTTCCATGATTTCCGCTACCGGCAAGGTAATGACTCGCGAGAATTACGAGCAGAATAACACCATTATTCGTGATGATAACGGCAACCTCACGGCATTCTATTGTGCAACGGAAGGCTTAATGACCACGCAAACGAATCTCGATGGTTCGTACGGCATGGCTTGGTACGCTCCTGATAAGGTACAGATGGTAAATGGAACTCCTGTAGGCCTCGGAGAACCGTACAAGACAGTGTTGTATCAAGTTGAGTATACAGAAGCAGGGAAAACTGTCACCATTACTCGCCAGGCTGCCGGACGCCCTGCTCATGTAGAAACCCGTGTAGAAAATGGCAATACGGTAACATTCTACAAGGGAACAGGCGATGATACCATTATTCGCACGATTGAGACGAATCGGCTTTATGGCAATATGCAGGAGAGAATCGAGAGTATTCGAGGCATCAATGATATTGAGCCAGTATCTTGTCATCGAACCGTTAAGATGTCTACCGATGGAGGATGGCTCGTTGTAAGTGAAACAGAGGCATTTAATACCGATATTGCACAGACAACGACATACGAATATAATGACCAATCCCTTGTCTCTCGAATTAACTACCACAATGGCAACTATGTAGAGTACGAATATGACTCCGAGGGTCGCGTTACTAAGGAAACCCGTCCCTGGGGCGATGGAGGTAAACAGATGACTCGAAACGTATATGCAGCGAATTCTTCTCGCTTCTATGATACGCGTCCCATCAAGGTGTATACGGACTACGAAGATGCTACTGGGAAATTCCTTAATCTCGCGGTCACGGATTATACCTACGAGGATTCTGCTGAAGTAGAGCGAACCACCGCCATTACCTATGCTGCAGGCGTAAACCACCAGCAGGTGACGATTGATGAGACCTACGGTGAAGCCTCAGCCTACGCTTATGCTGCCGGCAAACCCAAGTTCAGTCAGGCAGTCAACGGCGTGCAGACGTGGCATGATTATGAAGCTACGACTGAACATGGTGCATCACATAAGCACACGATCACTACCAAAGCTAATGGCGAACTGGTAGCCGCTCATAGCCGCAAGACGGAAATATTCATTGCCGCCAACGAAACCACGACCTTTAAACAGGACTTTATCTGGGATGGTGAAAATTGGCTACTGCTGAACACCGCAGCGTATGAATATGATGAAGAGAAGCGTGTTACTAAGTTGACTCGAGGTAATGGTCGTTTCTCTACGACTGAATGGATGTGCTGCGGCAAGCTGTCCGAAACGAATGAGGATGGTATCACGACTTCTTATGGCTATAACTCCGCACAGAAGTTGGTGGAAACGATTCGTTCCGAAGTCAAAGATGGAGAGGTTGTGGTCACTCCCGAAACCATCACAAGCTATACCTATGATGCCGCCGGGCGCACGTTGTCTGTTCGCCGCGATATTGGTGCTATGACCACGACTGAATCCACGGAATACGATACTGTGGGGCGTGTAATCAAACAGACTGATGTGCTGGGGCGTGTAACGACAAAGGAATACAGTGAGGATGGGCTGACCACCACAGTCACCCCCCCCTCCGGAGCAACATATGTCACAAGCCATAATCCAGACGGCTCAACCCAGTCGATTTCCGGTACAGGTCAGCAGGGAATGCTGTATTCCTACGATATAAATGGTATGAACATTGCCACTACGGTTCGCTTGGCGAGCAATGCTATCCTGAGCCAGAATATTGTCAATGGATTTGCTCAGACGGTAGTGCAAACTGCTCCTGCCACCAATAATCGTTTCATCTATACGCGTAACGAATACAATGCCAAGGGTCAGATAGTGAAACAGTACCAAGACACGGGATGGAATACGGAGAAAACAGCAGCAACTCTTTATGAATATGAATCTTTCGGTAATCTGGTGAAGCAGACGCTGGCTTTGACCGATACTCCGACCAAGAATAATTCGCCAGTGGCAGAGATAGTTCATAGTGTAGAATCCGCTGATGATGGTGTGTACAGCGTCATTACACAGACTCGCTACAATGCTGAGGGTGCTGCGTTGAATACCTCGCAAAAGCAGCTCATGTCGCAGCTCTCAGATACAATAGCAAGCAAGAGTATTAGCATCGATGTGCGAGGTAACAGTAGCGTAAGCTGGTCGGAGTATACGGCAGCTTCCAAGGTGACGAGTTTCAGTACCATTCCTACTTCAGAAATTACGGCAGAGACTACCAGTCTAGATGGATTCACCATTTCTCAGAAAGACCATGTAGGCATCATCACTTCCTTCTCACGCTGCTATACCGCCACAGGTGTGATTCTAGTCAAGGTAGATGGGCGAGGCAATGCTACTACGACCGAAACCGATCTAGCAGGGCGCACCATCAGCGAGACGGATGCTTCGGGAGCCTCAACGATTACCAAGTACGACGATGCTCACGATCAGCCATGTGTAGTAACGGATGCTTCGGGGAATATGTCTTTCTACAAGTACGACCACCGCAGTCGCAAGATTGCGGAATGGGGCACAGCCTTGCAGCCTGTTAGTTTCGGTTACGATGAAGCAGACAATCTTATTTCGCTCAAGACTTTCCGAGCAGGAACGGAAATTATTAGCTCCGACCCCACCGAACGCATGGATGGTGATGAAACGACATGGGCATTTGATTCCGTCACCGGCTTGGAATTGCGCAAAACCTTTGCTGACAATACATCGATAGTTAAGTCTTATGATGCCTACAATCGTCTTGCTACAGAAACTGACGCAAGAGGAAATGTGAAGACCTACAATTATGAGCATGCTCGAGGTTTGCACACCGAGACAACGTACGCAACTGTCAACGATACTGCTCCTACTGTTACACGTTGCTACACCTACGATCATCTTGGTCAAATGACGCAGGCAATGGATGAAGCAGGCGTTCGTAATTTTGGCTACAATAGCTACGGCGAGCAGGAGACGGACAGCCTCGTGGTGGATGGTGACACTCACCTCATTACTAGGACTCTCGATGACTTCGGTCGCTCTGCAGGCTATGTTTACAGCAAGAATGGAAGTACTCAACAGACTGTTACAATCAGCTACGGTGTAGACGGACGCGTATCTACCGCAGGGTTCATGCACGGCGGTGTCGAAAAGCGGTTTAGCTACGGCTATTTGCCCGGCAGCAACCTGTTGCAAGCATTGACTATGCCTAGCAACATGACGCTCACGCAGAGCTATGAATCGCAGCGCGACCTGCTCATCGGCATGGCTTATCATCGCGGCACGATTCTCGTTGCTCAGCGCACATATACTTACGACATTCTCGGGCGTCCTACCGCCCGTAGCACCGCTAGACAGGGCACTATCGTGAATGACACCTTCTGTCACAACACTCGATCAGAGTTGGTAAAAGCACAGGTAAACGGCAAGGGGTATGAGTACGCTTATGACAACATTGGTAACCGCACAACAACTGCCGAAGAGAACTCCGGAGTGGTAGGCATCACAGAATACACGACTAATGCATTAAATCAGTACATCTCCATAAGTGAGAATGGAACCGATACCTTTGTACCTCAGTTCGATGATGAGGGGAATCAAACATTCATAAAGACCTCAACCGGCATCTGGACAGTCATTTATAATGCTGAAAACCGCCCTGTGTGCTTCACCAATACCGACTCGGACACCGTGGTTGAATGCTCCTACGACAGCCTAGGCCGCCGCGCGTACAAAAAAGTCACCGTCAACGGTATTGTAACAATCCACCAACGCTACATCTACCAGGGCTATCTGCAGATTGCTTGCATCGACCTCACCCGTTCCCAACACCCCTGCCTGTGGCTCATCCATTGGGATCCCACCCAGCCCATTGCAACCCGACCGTTGTCTATCCAAAAGGACGGCACTTGGTACACCTATGGTTGGGATTTAACCAAAAATATTTGCGAGTTGTTTGGTGTTTCTGGATATATCCGTACAATCTATTCGAATACACCTTACGGAGTAACTTCTTCTAATGGTGATATTTCTCAACCTATTCAGTATTCAAGTGAATTTTTCGATAGTGAATTAGGAATGTATTATTATAATTTTCGTCACTATGTTCCTAGTGTCGGTCGGTGGATATCTAGCGATTACATCGAACACAAAAACTTGTATAATAACGTTGATAATTCTCCTATAAATCGTGTTGATATAAAGGGGTTGTCTACACTTACCGTTTATGTATGGAGAAAATATCAAACCAAACGAGCGATATACTCAGATATAGAAGTTAATAGCGATGATTCTAATGTCAACACCTGCTGTTGCTTACCTAGATTTTTTTGGGGATCGGAAAGAGGTACAAGTCAAACTGAAAATCTACTAGATACGGGAGTTTTAAATTCTTCTTTAACACCTGAGAATTCTCTTCCTTTTGGAAAAAAGAACCGAAATGGAAAGGGGCTCACAAGTATTCAGGGTCGCGTTGACAAACACGCTAATCACGGTATTAAAATTCCAGAAAGGCCTACATGGATGGATCCTGAAGATTATAAAAGGGCAATAAATGATGAATTTAGAACAGGCGATATAGGAGATAATATTCACGCGGGAGCAAACCATACACACTCTACAGGATGTATAGTTTTGGGAATACGGCATAATTGTAATATTTCATACCAATCTTCTCTCGAAATGGATTTGAGATTCAAAGCAGCAATTGCATGTGCCAAACGAATTAACCCCAAAATCAAATTACGAACAAATGTATCTCCATTGCCTCCCATGCAAAAAATCGAGGATATTCAAAATGAAGATACAGCAATTCCTGTTATTGGTCATTGCCCAGAAATAGAAAACGAGATTTTTTAAATATAAATGCCTTTTGTGTAATGATATATAAAATATACGTTCTGTAATAGATTACGTTAATAAAAAAGTAGGCAACAAGGTTTTCTGGAGTCGGTATGCTCCTAGCTTTGTTGCCTTACTTTCATTAAGTCAAATTATGAGCTGTAGGGTATGCGCACGCACTAAGTAGGCAAGTTAGATAGAAGACGCATTAATTGCAAGGTGCGAAGAGTGTACCTAAGAGGTAATTATGATACAAGAAAAAAATCGTCGTTGGGGGATTGCAACGCCGCTGCGTCCCGAATTACAGAGTATTTACCGACGAGGGCAACGCAGAAGTCTAGACCAAAGCACTAAACATAGCAGCATTTCTACCTTTTTCAAAAATTGGTCTCTGTTTCCCGAGTTTACGTGCCTTTAGGGATCATTAACTCCTCCTTATACTCATAGGATGGCAATGCAAAGCTCAAATGTATCGTACATTCCCGTAAAAGCCACTCTATGTTTCATAAAAGCATTGGAATACGTATTAATTATGCAAATTACATCTTAGTGACAGCTTTATACCCAACACTATATTGAAGCCGTTTCCATTTCTGTAACTCATTCAATTTACATGATTGAAAAAATCGACATAATGACATAGCGGGAATGTACGATGTATCGCAGTTGCGTAAAACGGCTGCGGTACCTAAAATAGAATCTATAATTGACGTTCTTGCTTGACTTTATGCATAATTTCGGTAGTATCTCTTCAGAGAAAAGCCATGAACAAGCATTTACTCACAGCAGCTGTTATTGTATCATTTTGTAGCGGATGTAAATCGTTTCAAGAGGTGATGGTAGGACATATTCTCGAGTTACCATCTTATCTTGTTCACGAGGAGGATGAAAATGCCTTTGAAAAAAGGTTAGGCTCAGGAGTCTATTGGAAAAAAAATGGGGCTCAATATGTTTTTGTAAATGGAGATGGAGTATATGGTCAACGTGTATTTGTTCTTACCGCTAATTCTGAATTATATATCCTAATTCAAGATAACGTTGAAACATTTAACGGAGAACTTGAAGCTCAAGCAATGGAGGTTGCAGATGATTTAGTAGATATTTCATACTATGATAATAGGACTCGCTCGTTAGTCCCCATTTCTTCAATCCGTATTAAATTACATGATTTGGAAAGGATGAAAAGCACATTTGATATTTTTGACTACGTCGAAAATCATTCAAGTTATTAGAATCTTTTATTCGTCTACATGGAAACTCGGGGGGG
>CALABM010000250.1 GCA_937885815.1 uncultured Verrucomicrobiales bacterium
CGGGCGAGTGCCGGAGGTGGCTCTGGAGCGCCTTCGTGCGCTTAAGGGGAATGGAGGTCCGGCCATCGCCGTGGTGGTGTACGGCAATCGTGCTTATGAGGACGCCTTGCTGGAACTTCATACGGAGCTTACGGCTAATGGGTACAAGGTTATAGCTGCCGCCGCCTTCATCGCGGAGCATTCCATCGTGCGCAGTATCGCGGCCGGTCGTCCGAATGCTGCTGATTATGAGGCTGCTGCCGGGTTTGCCCGCTCCGTGGTGGCCAAGCTGGCCGCAGGGGATATGAGTGTTGTCTGTGTTCCGGGTAACATGCCGTACCGAGACCGCCCGCAAATGCCGGTTGTTCCGCTCACGCTGGATAGCTGCCGTGGCTGTGGGCGCTGTGCCCGCTTGTGTCCCGTGGGTGCCATTCCGGCCAATGCTCCGCATACGACGGATGCCGCCAAGTGCATACTTTGCATGCGCTGTGTGGCGGTATGCTTCCGCCGTTCCCGCCTGATGCCTCCTCCTGCGCTGGAGGGTATGACTCAGCGTTTGAATATGGTGGCCGCCGAGCCGAAACATCCTGAGATTTTCATCTGAGGCTGCGAGAGAGAGTTCAATTGATAGGAAAGCCTGTGCACGCTGAGGTGCTCAGGCTTTCAACATTTCCAGTATGCGGTTTGCGCGGTTGCGTTTGATGGGATTCCAGAGGTAGAGCAGCTCATTGCTGATGTACTCCGCCGCTGTATCTCCCCGGCTGCTGCGTAAGGCGGCTTTCGCCCCGTGGGCCAACAGCAGTTCCACCAGCTCAGGGGCAAGCGCTTGCACAGCGCACATGAGCACGGTGTTTCCTTCGTTGTTCTCTGCTGCGTTCACTTCCGCTCCGGCGGCCAGCAGCTGCAGCGCCATTTCCTCACGCCCTTCGACTGCAGCCACAAGAAGAGCAGGCTCTTCATCTTCACCGTAGCATTCATTTGCATCTGCGCCGGCGCTCAGCAGGTTTTTCAGGCACTCCTCATTACCGGTGGTGATGGCACGGAAGAGCGGTGTGCCGGTCTGGAAGGCTTCATTGTCCATGTGCTCGGCAGCATACAGACAGAATAAGGCGATGTCAAGCCGCATGTCTGACAGAGTAAGGCATTGCGTGACGGGCTACTCTGTGCTATAATCGCGCCGTTATGTCAAATACATCTCTTACTCCGGAACTTGTTAAGATTACTTCCGAGCTGGCCAACGCCTTCGCTCAGAGTCAGAAGGTCGTTTCCGCCCGGGCCCGTATCGGTCTTTTTTACCAGAACCCCGAGGCCACTGACCTCTTCCGCAAGGTGAATGAGTATGGCGAGAAGCTGCGCAATAAGCACATGGAGGGTATGCCTCCCTCGGATGAGGAAATCGCCACCTTTGATGGCCTTCGTCAGGATGTGATTGACAACCCCATCTGCAAGGGCTTCCTTGAGGCTCGTCAGGAGCTGGATGAACTCCTTGCCACGGTGAATCAGTACCTCTGCATTGCCATCGAGAAGGGCTGCGCCCCCACGGATGAGGAGGTGGCTGACTCCATGAATCAGCAGGTAAGCTGCTCTTGTGGCGGTGGCTGCAGCGGCAACTGCGATGACTGCGACGGCGATTGCAAGAATCACGGTGAGGGTGAGTGCTGCGGTGGTCATGGCGAAGGCCATGAGTGCAAGTGCGGCAAGCACTAATTTCGCTTTCTCGTATTTTTTTTGTTCGCCCCTGCTTCCATCATCGGAGCAGGGGCGTTCTTTATTCTGAATCTATTGACTTTTGGTGCCTATGTGATAAAATATCCGCGTGAAGGTTCTTGCTCCCATCCTACTGATATTAGGCACCCTGTATACGTTTTACATGGCGTCTTGGTACGTCTGGCAGAGTGCATACTGGGCCTCTGCGCGAAAAGTTGAGGCAGTTTGCTATTGCGAGGCGATGTTCTGGATATTTGCGGCATGCCTTGCTGTGAGCCTGCTGTGCTGGGTGTGGTATGGCATTACGTTGTGGCGAAAAAAGGGGTATGGAACTCTTGTCGGCGTGTATGTCGCTGTGTGCGGATTATTGTATGCAAGCGGGATTCTGTGGCTAAATTGGTGATTAGTCGCTTAAAATGTGAGATTTTGCTTGCATTTTAAGGCATTTTGGTGCATAACGCTGCGCAGTTATGACGGAAGAACGCGCGCGCAAGCCCTCCTGGCTGAAGGTAAAGCTGCCCAAGGGGCAGGCTTTTAAGCATGTAAATAATCTGGTGAAGGGAAATTCCCTTGTCACCGTGTGCGAGGAGGCTATGTGCCCGAACCGTGGTGAATGCTGGAGCCATGGCACGGCCACATTCATGGCCTGTGGTGATGTTTGCACCCGCGCCTGCGGTTTCTGCGCCACTCGCACCGCTAAGCCCAAGCCTTTGGATCCGGAGGAACCCGCCAAGATTGCGGACGCTGTGAGCCGTATGAACCTTTCCCACTCTGTGGTGACGATGGTGACCCGCGACGATCTGAAAGATGGCGCCGCTGCTCACATGGCAGCCATTATCCGCGAGATTCGCAAGAGCAGCCCTCAGACCGTCATCGAGGTGCTTACCTCTGATTTCAATGGCAACGAGGAGGCCTTGGCCATGGTCATGGATGCACGCCCCCACATTTTCAACCACAATCTTGAGACGGTGGAGCGCCTTTCTCCTGTGGTGCGTTTCCGTGCTCGTTACCGTAAATCTCTTCACATGCTCCAGCGTGCTCTGGAGATGGCTCCCGGCATGGTGGTGACTAAGAGCGGCATTATGCTCGGCCTCGGTGAGACCCGCGAAGAAATTGAGCAGACGATGGATGACCTTCGTGCTCATGGTGTAACCGTGCTGACGATGGGGCAGTATCTGCGTCCGTCTGCCCGCCATCTGCCGGTAATTGATTACATTCGTCCGGAGGTGTTTGATGAGCTTCGTGAGGTGGCTCTGAGCAAGGGCTTCCGCCATGTGGCAAGCGGCCCGCTTATTCGTTCCTCGCACCATGATGCTAACTTCCGCCCGGAGCTGGACATCATGGAGGCCATCACAGCGGATCTCCGCGCCCGCGGCGAACTGAGCTAAGGCGCCCCATTCTGCTTGACACTGCGCAAGAAAGCCGCTAAAATCACCGTAACACGCATCTTTCATACCACATTTTATGGCTACTGAGACAATGACCGACGCCGAGGTTTCGCTGAATGCCCTGTATGGCTGCGATACCTTCGGGATTAAAACGATGGAGAAATACCTCTCCAAAAGCGCGTTCAAAAAGATGATGCATACCGTCCAGAAGGGCGGCAAGCTTGATATCGGTATCGCTGATGAAGTAGCACAAGCCATGAAAGTGTGGGCTCTGAGCAAGGGTGCCACTCATTATACGCACTGGTTCCAGCCGTTGACTGATGCCACCGCTGAAAAGCATGATTCCTTCGTGGAGCCGGATGGCAAGGGCGGCATGATTTGCGAGTTTACCGGCAAGAATCTCATTCAGGCTGAGCCGGATGCCTCCAGCTTCCCCAGCGGCGGTATTCGCGCCACCTTCGAGGCTCGTGGCTATACTGCTTGGGACCCCACCAGCCCCGCTTTCATTAAGCGCACGGAGAATACGGTGACGCTTTGCATTCCCACCGCTTTCTGCAGTTACACCGGTGAAGCTCTGGATAAGAAGACTCCGCTGCTGCGCTCTATGGCTGCTGTGGCACACCAGACCACCCGCGTGCTGAATTGCTTCGGCATTGAGCCCAGCTATGTGGTGAGCAATCTCGGCGCTGAGCAGGAGTACTTCCTCATTGACCGTGACCTTTACCTGCAGCGCATGGACCTCATCGAGACCGGGCGCACGCTTTTCGGCTGCCTGCCGCCCAAGCACCAGCAGATGGAGGATCACTACTTCGGTTCCATTAAGGAGCGTGTGCTTGAGTTCATGATGAGCGTGGACCGCGCCCTGTGGGCTCTCGGCGTGCCGGCTAAGACCCGCCATAATGAGGCTGCTCCCGGCCAGTTTGAAATCTGCCCCCTCTTTGAGCCCTGTAACGTGGCTGTAGACCATAATGTCATGATTATGGACATCCTGCAGAGACAGGCTCTCAAGTACAATCTTGTGTGCCTTCTGCATGAGAAGCCCTACGCCAGCGTGAATGGTTCCGGTAAGCACAACAACTGGTCTCTTTCCACCCCTGAGCTGGGTTCCCTCTTCTCCCCGGGCAAGACTCCGCACAGCAATCTGCTTTTCCTGACCTTCCTTTCTGCGGTCATCATGGGTGTGGATAAGCATGCAGACCTTCTGCGCGCTTCTATAGCCAAGGCCGGTAATGACCACCGCCTCGGCGCTGCGGAGGCTCCCCCCGCCATTATCTCCATCTTCCTGGGTGACCAGCTCACCGATATCATTGAGCAGATTAAGGCCGGTGGCGCTAATTCCTCCGCCACTAAGACCACCATGGAGCTGGGTGTGGATGTGCTGCCTGAGCTGCCCAAGGATACGACGGACCGCAACCGCACCTCTCCCTTCGCCTTCACGGGTAACAAGTTCGAGTTCCGTGCCGTTGGCTCCTCGCAGACTTGTGCATGGCCCATGGCTGTGCTCAATACCATCATGGCTGAGGCGCTGGATATCGTGGCTACCCGCTTGGAGCCGGTTGCCGGTACTCCTGAGTTTAAGAATGCCGTGCGTGAGCTTATTAAAGAACTCGTCACGAACCATGATAGGGTTATTTTCAATGGTAACGGCTATTCTGATGAGTGGGTGGCTGAGGCTGAGCAGCGTGGGCTGCCCCATATTAAGTCCACTCCTGAGGCTCTGGATGTGCTGGCTCGCCCAGATACTATCGCCCTCATGGAGAAGTATGGCGTGCTGAACCGCTCCGAGCTGTTGGCTCGCCGTGAGATTCAGATTGAGAACTTTGAGAAGCTTATCGACATCGAGGCCAAGACCTGCCTGAACATGCTCCGCACCATCTATCTGCCCGCCGTGGCTAGGCAGATGACGGAAATCTGCGGCACGGTCTGCGCTATTCAGGCTGCTGGCATTTCCGCCGGTATGAAGGCTGCCCGTGCTAAGGCTGGGGAAGTGGGCTCTCTGTACGATGAGCTCGTGCCTCGCGTGGATGCTCTGGAGGACGCTATCAGCTGTGGCGAGCCCATGGCTATGCGTGCTGCCATGGAGGATGCTCGCCTCACGGTGGATGCGCTGGAAGCTATTCTGGCTGCTGACCTCTGGCCTGTGCCCACATACGCTCAGATGCTTAATATCCACAGCAAATAAGAATCCGCTTTTAACTATACAGCAGCATCGTGAAAGGGTGACAAAATCCTTTTCACGATGCTTTTTTTGTGCTGAAAAACACAAAAGTGTGTCATAATGTGTGTTTGGGGGTTGACGTCTTTTTATATTAGGCTATACTGCACTCGCGCATTTTGTCAAACTATTGACAAAATGCGTATAGGGTGGAATATCGCTCAGTATCTCAGATTTCATCATGTCTACACCAAAAAAGAAAACGGAGACCGCAGAAACAAAAGCTGCCAAGCCTAAGGCGGAGAAGAAAACCTCAGCCATGTCCGCTGCCAAGGCTGAGGTTAAACCTGTAGCCAAGGCGTCTGCAAAGCCTGCCGCCAAGGCTTCCACTAAATTGACTGCCAAGCCCGCCGCTGCAAAAGCTAAAACTCCGGCTAAGGCTGCCGTTAAAAAATCAGCAAAAGCTCCTATCTGTGAGGACACAGTAGAGAAGTTGGTTGACGCTCCTGAAGAAGTAGTACAGGCTGCGCCGGCTCTTGAGAAGGTCGAGTCTGCTTCTGGGGCTCGCAAAGTAAAGGCATCTGCTAAATCCTCCGCTTCTGCCAAGAAAGCAAGCGGAAAGAAAAACGCGGAGAGTGTTGCTCCCGTGGTGATTCCGGTAGAAGATGATTTTGCGGAAGATGACGTGGATGATGATTTAGAAGGTGAAGACTTGGAGGATATTGATGATAGTGTTCTTGATGATGAACCTGTTGTTGGTATTGATGAAGAGCCTGCTGCGCCTAGAAAGTCATCAGGTTCCCGTCGCAAGAGTTCATATTCTCCTCCCAGAGTTACCTCCAAGGAATTGCAGGAGTTTTTCCCTGATGATATCACGCTGAAGACAGCATTCAAGAATCTTCTGGCCATTGCCAAGAAGAATAATGGCTATGTGACGGATGATGATATCTTTTCTTCGCTGCCGATGGAAGGCTATGAGGAGCAGGATACTGAACGTCTTTTCGAGCGCCTTCATTCCATTGGCGTAGAGGTGCGCGATGAGTCCGCAACGATTGCTCCCATTTCACTGGCTGATTTGAAGGGCTCGAAGGGGAAGAGTGTAAGGCTCGTGGATAGCCCTGTTGTGCAGGAAAAGGTGAGAGAGCTTATCGTTCTTGCCACGGAGCAGGGGTACCTCACATATGATGACATCAATGATGTGCTGCCTAATGATATGATTAATCCCGCAGACCATGAGGAAATCATGGAGCGCTTGCGTGGAATGAACTTTGATATCATTGACGCCTCTGATGTGGATAATTACAGTGAGCGTCAGCGTCTTGTGGAGTCCGGTGAAGAGGACGAAAATGAAAAGATGGAGGCCAAGCTGGATATTCTGGACGACCCTGTGCGCATGTATCTGAAGCAGATGGGGCAGAAAGACCTGCTCAAGCGAGAGCAGGAAGTAAGCCTTTCTATCCGTATTGATCATGCTGAAAATGACCTGCAGGCTCGTTTGCACAAGTTTGGTGTTGTGTCCATGCTTTACCTTGAAACGGCTCAGCGTATTCTACAGAATAAGGAGCGCTTTGATCGTGTGGTGGCAGATAAAAACATTGATCATAGGGAATTGTATTTCAAAGAGATTCAGCCTCTCATTAATAAGATATACGATTTGCATGATGAGGCTCAGGCCGCTTACAATAACCTGCGCAGGGCTCGCCGTCGTAACAAAGGGGTGGATGCCGCAGAAAAGGCTTTCCAGAATCTTTTGGAGACGCTTGACGCGCTTTATCGTAAGTTCAGCTTTAAGGGTAAGGTGTATGAGGATTTTGTTGCCCGTCTGCGTGAGATTCGCCAGCGTGTCATGAAGCTGCGCCGCCAGTATGACGGTGATTATGACAACAAGGAGTACAAGGATATGATTACTGAGCTGGAAGTGCAGCTCTGGATGCCCGTGGATGAATTCCTTGTGAATTACAAGTCCATGAAGGAATCTATGAAGGAGGCCAAATCCGCTAAGCGTGAGATGATTGAGGCTAACCTTCGTCTGGTAATTTCCATCGCTAAGAAATATACGAACCGAGGTCTGGCCTTCTTGGATCTTATTCAGGAGGGTAACATGGGCCTGATGAAAGCAGTGGAGAAGTTTGAGTATCGCAGGGGCTATAAGTTCTCCACGTACGCTACATGGTGGATTCGTCAGGCTATCACTCGTTCGATTGCGGATCAGGCCCGCACAATCCGTATTCCCGTGCATATGATTGAGACAATCAATAAGCTTATGCGCGTGCAGAAGAAACTTGTGCAGGACTTGGGGCGCGAACCTTCTCCTGAGGAAATCGCCATTGAGAGCGGTATGCAGGTGGAGCGTGTGCGCAGCGTGCTGAAGATGGCGCAGCAGCCTATTTCCATGCAGCAGCCGGTGGGTGACTCTGATGATACTTCGTTTGGTGACTTCCTGGAGGATAAGAGTGCAGAGAATCCCATGGATGGGGCTGCATTCAACTCTCTCCGTGAGAAGCTCTCCGGTGTTCTGAATACACTTAATGAGCGTGAGCGTGCTGTTATCGAGCAGCGCTTCGGTCTTAAGGATGGTAACCCCAGAACGCTTGAAGAAGTCGGTCGCCAGTTTAATGTGACTCGTGAGCGTATTCGCCAGATTGAGGCTAAAGCGTTGCGCAAGCTGCGTCATCCTACGCGTATCGGTTGCATTAAGGGCTTCTTGGATTCTACCGTGTCCTGATATAGCTCCTTGTTTTTTTGATGCTTTCGCCGTATCATATGCGGCGAAAGCATCTTTTTTTTGTTGTGCCTCACTTTGTGAGTGACTTTGGCTTGCAAATGTGATAGTATGAATGCACTTACCATGATGAGGACTTTTTCTCGTACTGCCATTTTCTCTATGATAGCCATGGGCGCATTTTCCATGGCCCCTCTCTCATATGCTCAACAGGCTGATAGTGCTGAGGCCTCTCGCCGCCGGATGGCAGTGCGCGATGCGCGTCAGTTGGTACAGGAAGCTCGTCTGGCTTATCAGGCAGGGCGTTATACTCAGGCTGTAGAGTATTATCGTGCTGCTCTTAGTGTGCTTCCTGATGTTCCTGCTAATAAGCGTCTTGGAGATTTTATTCGTCTGAGCCTTTCGGATGCGCTTATTGCCAGAGCTATGGACTACCGCGCCGTAGGTCGTTATGAGGAAGCGGTAGCTTTTCTTCAGGAGGCTATTCAACTTGCTCCTGATAATAGAAGAGCTCAGCAGGAGCTGATTAATACGAATGATCCCGTTCGTCACAACCCCGCCTTAACTCCTCAGCATGTGGGTGATGTGGCCGAGGTTACCCGCCTTCTCGAACTGGGTAATAGCCAGATTGACCTTGGAAAGTTCGATGATGCTGAGAAGACTTTCCGCGGCGTGCTTCGCATAGATCCCTATAATTCAGCTGCTCAACAAGGGCTTGAGCGCACCCGCCAGCACCGTATGAATTACTATCGTTCCGCACGTAATGCTACACGTGCCGGTATGCTAGCCGCGGTGGATGCTCAGTGGGATGAAGCTGTGGGTGATTCCGCTCCGACAGACTTTGGCTCTTCTGAGATTGTTACTCCCGGGCTGGATGAAGAGCTGCAGACTGCCTATGCTACGCGCCTTTCTGAGATGATGATACCCAACATCGTTTTTGATGAGGCGTCAATTACGGATGTTGTTGAGACGCTCCAGAATCAGATAAACCGCTTTGAGAGTAACGGTGTGCGGGCCGAGCGTCATATCAATCTTACCACGAACTTTGGCGCTCCGAGTTCGGACGGCTACAGGAATATCATGGCTCAGACCCTGAACCTGCAGCTTACAAACGTGTCCATGAAAGATTTGCTGGATATTATTTCCCGCCAGATGGGCATCACCTACTATTATACTGCGACCGGTGTCGAGCTTTCATATTCCGGCAGGGATTTCGGCCCCATGATGGAGCGCACGTTTAATGTGCCGCCGCATTTCTTTGATCCGCGTCCCGGTGATGACGACGGGGCCGAGGATGATGGCTTTGGTGACGAATCAACCTCTCGTGTGGCGGTGCACCGCGTGAATCCTGCGCAAGTTCTCAAGGGGATGGGAATTTCTTTCCCTGAGGGTGCAACGGCTCGTTATTCTCCCTCTACCCGCCGCCTTACAGTGCGTAACACTGCTCACAATCTTGCTGAGATTGAGGAGATTCTGAACGTTCCGATGGAGGAGTCACGCCAGATTGTTCTGAATGTGATTGTGATGGAGGTGTCAGAAGATGACCTGCATCAGTTAGGATTTGACTGGTTACTCAACTTTAATCTTGGTGGTGAGCAATATGGTTCCGGCGGCCAGTCTCTTGCTTCCGGTGCTACAGGTATGCCCGTGTTCCAAGGATTGACTTCAGAGCAGGGCAGTCAACAGGGGCAGCTCATGACCGGCGGCTTGCGCAGTGGCGTGCAGGCATTCTCTGCCGGTGGCGCCGCTATGGATAACCTGATTAGCTCTGGTTCTGTAAGTCATTTGCGCGATGCGCAGCGCCAGTATTCCCCCGCTATTTTCGGTATTCGAGGAGTCTGGGATTCCGTTGATGTGACGGTGATGATGCGAGGCCTTTCTCAGTGCAAGGGCGTTGATATTCTGCATAATCCCCGCTTGATTTTTAGCCCCGGTGCGGAGGAACAAGTGGTGTTTGCCAATGTTCATGAACTCTTTTTCCCTGAAACTTGGGACGCGCCTCAGGTCCAGTCCGTGAATATCGGGGGTAATAACAACTATAATAATAATAACAACAATTATGGAGGTTCGTCCAGTGGTGCTTCCGTTGCCTCCGGTGCTGTACCCAGTGATTTCGTGCGTTACGGCATGACTGAGGATACGATTGGCGGCATAGGGACGATTCTGCAAGTCCATAACGCCGAGCTTTCTGAAGACGGGCGATTCGTGACTTTGGCTCTGACTGCCACGACCAATGAGTTTGAGGGCTTTATTAACTGGGGGTCTCCCATTAATAGTGCTCTCTGGTCAGGCAATAACAAGATAGAATTTTTCCAGCTCAACCCGAACTATATACTTCAGCCTATGATAAAGCGCTACGTGGAGAATACCAAAATAACGGTAGTCCCCGGCAGCGTGATTGTTCTTGGCGGCTTGAAAGAAGCAAGCGTTGTGCGATTTGAAGATAAAGTTCCGGTTCTTGGAGACCTTCCTTTGGTGGGACGCTTGTTCCGTTCGGAGGGTGAGCAGAGAAAACGCAAGGCTCTCATCTACTTTGCGAGAGTGGATGTAGTAGATCCGACAGGCCGCGATGTTGCGACCGGAGAGCGTCCTTATGTAACGGGCGGTAACAATTAATTAAATAGAGAGTATATGGGTAGTAAAGAAGACAGCAAGTATACAAACGAGAGTGATCGTAATTCACAGGTTCGCAACATCATAACTCAGCTGAATGCTGAAACTCCTTCTCGTGAGAAATCACGAGAGGTGGTGACGCGTGCCGACGGGTCTAAGTCCATTCGCGTGGTCAAGAAGAGAAAAATGCTGGTAAGCCGAGCTGAAAAGGAGCGTAGAGGGCGAAGAGGATTTGTCAAGGCTCTACTGTTTATAATTTTGTTTGCTGGTCTTATTGGTGGTTTCTTTGCGTACCGTGTATCTCAGTTCTCCAGTGATGCTTATTACAGTAATCTTCAGACGGAGCTAGCACGTGCATGGGGTGCTGAGGACGTTCGTTTTGTGGGTGCTCGTCTGGATGGAATGCTGCTTCGCATTGATAATGTGGTTGCGACCTTCCCCCAGAATAAGATGGTGGAGCGTTTGGAAATCAGTGAATTGAGTTGCCCCCTCACCACAGGGTCGTTCTTTACGGGGGTTCTTAAGACTGACGAAGTGAAGATTGCCCGTGCTACGCTGGTCCTTCCTGAAGGGGTGAATCAGCTGGATGTCCCTCAGTGGAATGGTGAGAATATTTGGGAAATTAAGCGAATATCCTGTCAGGATTTCAGTTGCTACATTGGCAGTCCTCAGCTCGGTGCTGTCAGTTTGGAGCATGTGAATGCTTACATGTATTATCCCGGTTCATCCCGTGAATCCCGTGTAGTAGTGCTGCGTGGTGGTACAATAAACATCAAGGGAATGCGCCCCATGGAGGTACTAGATGCCAAGGTGCAGGTGACGCCAATTGCGGTGGAGAATATTCGTGTGAGAGCTACTCCGGATATTACTCGTGAGAAGGATGCTACTCCCAGTTCCACCGTGACAATCAGCGGGCATTTTAGCAAGGGTGCCTCCCTGTCCTCTCCCTTGGAACTGGATACGGATAATTTTGATCTTTCGGAGTTTACTAACGGCCGTTATTCTCATATCCTTAACGCTAGAACCATGCCTTCTGCCACTGGAACGAACAAACCTGTGGCTCGGATTATCCTTCCGTTTGGTATGGAGCGACCTCGCTTTGAGGGTGCATTCGCACTGCGTGACATTAAAATGACGCCTATGCCCATTATGACGGCTATCCTTGAGCATATCGAGCCTGCCAGACGCCGCCTCTACTTGCCTCTGCGAATTGACCGCGGCCGTGTATCCCTTTCATCTTCAGAGGAAGGTATGACATTGTCCTTCAATCAGAATGAGATGCGTGAGCTTGATGTAATGTCCATGGACGCTGAGCTCACCGTAAATCAGAATAATGAGTTGTCTGGTTATATTTCATACGGTATACCTGCCTCTCTTACGCATGTCGAATATCCCGATGGTTTGGCTGATCCTTTGTTCCGAGATGACGGTACAATGGCTTGGGTTCGTGCTACTCTTTCCGGTACGGCAAATGCACCGAGTGACAATACAGAGGAGCTTGAGGCCGCTGCCGCGGAATATCGTAAGTCCCGTCCTGTGCGCACGCCCTTCCATCATATTGATGTGGACGCTCTTGTAGACCATGTTCAGGGAGAGTCTTCTGATGCCACGGGGGAGACTGAAACTTCTGCTGAGTCCGAGAACGGCACTTCTAGCGGTGCTCAGCCTTTGGACGGTGAAAACAGGCCAAACAACGGAGGTAATTCTCCCGTGGATAGGTCTAATCCCTTCGAGGATTCTAACCGTTCACCCTTTGATGATAGCGGGCTTTCGCTCCCTGAGAATCCTTTGGCGTTTCCGCTGGACTAACTGTAAAAGTATCGGGATTTCTTATCTTTGATATGTCCAACGAAATACGAAAAAAGTGGTGGACAGTACCCTTGGGGCACCTAGTGTGGTGCCTCATTGCGGGTGTGTGTAGTACACTTCGCAAGAAGATTATTAATCTTAATGGCCCCGATGATCCTTGGGGTGACTATCAGTGCATTATTGCCCTCTGGCACAATCGCGTATTTTCTCCATGCCATGTGTACCGTTACGTGGTGAAGGGCAAGTTGCCCATGAGCATGCTCACTAGTGCGAGTAAGGATGGCGCCATGCTTGCAACCGTGGCGAAAGATTACGGCATGCGCGCGGTACGAGGCTCTAGTCATCGTCGCGGTGCGGCAGGGTTTCGCGATATGGTGCGTGAGCTGCAGGATGGCTGCTGCATGTGCATCACCCCGGACGGGCCTAAGGGCCCTATCTACAAGTGCCGCCCTGGCGTGGTGCGCCTGGCATCCATGAGTGGATACCCCATTATTCCGGCTTGCATTGATTATTCATCTTATTGGCGTATCAGCAAAGCTTGGGACGGCTTTGTCATTCCCAAGCCCTTCTCCAAGGTTACCATTACCTGGGGTAAGAAGATATATGTGCCGGCTGATATCACTGAAGAGCAGCAGGCTGAATATTGCCGTAAGGTGCAGGAGGCTCTTGCTCATGGGCGCCCGGATTTCGGTCCTCTTGAAATTGAAGAACAGAAATAAACTTTATGTCAACAACCATTATTGACGGTAAGGAAGTTGCTGCACAGATTCGTGCCGGTCTCGTAGCCGAAATAGAAGAGCTGAAAGCTCAGGGGAAGACACCGGGGCTGGCTGTTGTGCTCGTTGGTGAGGACCCCGCCTCTCAGGTGTACGTGGGCTCCAAGGTGCGTGCCTGTGAAGAGCTGGGACTTTACTCACAGAAGTGGGAGCTGCCTGCTGATACATCTCAAGAGGAACTTGTGGCGCTTATTCATAAGCTGAACGCAGATGACCGCATTCATGGTATTCTTGTGCAGAGCCCGCCCCCGCCTCACATTGATGAGGAGGCCGTTATTCTGAACATTGATCCCCGCAAGGATGTGGATGGTTTTCATCCTGCCAACGTGGCCAAGCTAGTGCTAGAGGATGAAGAGGGCTTTGTTCCCTGTACGCCTCTGGGCTGCATGGAGCTGCTGAAGGCCTATGGTATTCCTACGGCCGGCAAGCATGCTGTTGTTATTGGCCGCAGCCTTATTGTGGGTAAGCCCATGGCAAACTTGCTCGTGAGCAAGAAGGCAAATGCCACGGTCACTATCGCTCATTCTCGCACAGCGGATTTGCCTGCCGTTTGCCGCACGGCTGATATCATTGTGGCTGCTGTTGGTCGTCCTGAGATGGTGAAGGCTGATTATGTGAAAGACGGCGCCGTGGTGATTGATGTGGGTATCAACCGCATTCCGGATGCTACCCGTCCCCGTGGCTACCGCATTGTGGGTGATGTGGATTATGCTGATGTGGTGGATAAGTGTTCCGCCATAACCCCTGTGCCCGGTGGTGTAGGCCCCATGACCATTGCCATGCTGATGGCAAACACGGTGAAGGCCTGCCGCCAGCTTACCCGGTAAACTCTTTTAATCCCATGCCTCCCTGTTTGCTTTATGAAACAGGGAGGCGTTTTTTTATGGCTCTTCATCATACGCTGAATGCTTGGGAGGCGGAACAGTTAACGGCTCACCGCCAGCTTGTTGCTGACCTCCTTGCGATTGCCCGGGAAGAGCTGCCGAATCATCCTCTCACGCAGGAGCCTCGCAGGCTGGCTCTCTCTGCGCGTTTGCTGGAAGTCTTCCGTAAGAGATGTTGTCCTGCCGGCATCAGTTTGCTGCTGGGTGGCTTGGCGGATGATGATTATCGCCCGCCTAAAGTGATAGATTATATTAACGCGGAGGATTCTACCCCGCGCGGGTATTGGCCTTCCATAAGCATCGAGCTCTTGCGTGCCTGTGAAGATTCCTTAGCTTATTTACAGCCGATTGCTTTCTGTTACTTACTACCCGCTTATCTGAAGCTTTGGCTGGAGCGCCCTCGTTATCTCTGCACGGAATCTATCTTCTTTCACCTCTGCTATGAGCCGGAAGGTAAGGGGAAGGAGCAGCTCATGCCTCTCTCGCAAGCTGAGCGGGACTGCGTGTCGGACATTGTTAATGAGTACCGCTGCCAGGCTGTTTTTTCTGATTTTGACCTTTTGGAAGCTGCTTTGCTGCCTTGGGAGCATGAGCGCAGACAGGCTGAGAGCCCGGATACCTCCGATTATGAATTCGCGGAGTTCCTCGCTCTCGAATATGCCGAGCGTACACATTACCTTTCGGAAAAATAAAAAGATAAAAAATGATAAAAGTTAAAAAACGATAAGAAAGTTGTAGAATTTAGTTTTTTTGTGCGTTCTCATGGTCAGAGGCCCCCATACGAGGGGCTGCAACAACTAAAAGAAAGCACAATTATGAAAAATCAATTCGTTAAGATGGCCGCAGTAGCGGTGATGGTACTTGGAATGGCAAGCGCACAGTCTAGCGCCGCAGAAGTATCTCTGAAAGTAAATCTGTCCAACGGTGTGGTCAGTCTCTCCAGCAGTGATGATTGCTGCCACCATCAGGTAGATAATCACAGAAGGGCAGACGTTAACCGCCGCGAGGCTCAGCGCCGTGAAGAGATGCGCCGACGCGAAGAAATGCGTCGCCGCGAACAGCAGCGCCACCATGCCGCAGCACGTCGCGATAATCATCATGGCCGCCGTTAATCAGAAAAACAACAACTAAAAGAAAGTATAATTATGAAAAAGCAATTCGTTAAGTTCGCCGCCGTAGCGTTGATGGCATTGGGTGTAGTAAGTGCACAGGCAAGTGCAGCTGATGTAGCCCTGAGAGTAAATTTGGCAAATGGTCAGGTAAGCGTTTCCCGGGATGCTCACTGCTGTCACCACAGGGTAGATAACCACAGAAGAGTGAACGCCCACCGCCTTGAAGCTAAGCGTCGTGAAGAAATGCGCCGCCGAGAGCAGCAACGCCGCCATGCCGCCGCACGCCGTGATAATCATCGTGGACGCCGTTAATCTCAGGAAGATAAATCTATGGACGACCCACCAGACACAGACACTATAACACAGCAACGCCGCTGAGCTTTCCGTAAAATTGGAACTCAGCGGCGTTTTTTTTGGTACGTCAGGCATGACACGTAACTGGAGTGCGAGTCCCCAATGAGCCGCTGACAGGGCGGAATCAAATAGCTAAGGGCAACTGCGCCACAGCAATGTGGGGTGGGAAGGAAGCCGGAGGCGAAACACAGACAGGATGAACAAGAACCGAATAGAAGGCCAAAGCGCACGAGGTGAGGCAGCCCTGGATGCTTACGCCCGATACTCTGTCAAGAGTGCGCATGGTAAATTCGGCTTGCACTGTGTGAAAGCTGCGTGCCTTATCCTGAGAGACCCGTTGTTCTGCCGCAACAGACGGCTACGAGCGCAGCGATGCGCAAGGAAGGAGCAACGGGAGTCAGCAGAGGTCATAGTACCCGCCCTTCTGCGGGAAAGGTCCGAATCCAAACCGAACAATTCAGCCGGATACCCATGAACATGGAGCAGCAGAGCCAAGGAGTCGCATATCAACCAGAGTTTGATTTCTCAACTCAGGAGGAATGGGCGCGCCCACTTGGAGGCGGTGAGGGTGCGATTCCCACAGCTGCACCAAAGCGGGAGCAGCAAGTGTTTGCGGCGTGGAAGGATGAACTGAACTGGGACAAGCGTGACCCGCTATCTTGAAGTGACTCTGAAACTCAAAGTCAACCGAGAGAAAAGCAAGATAGTCAGCGCAGCGGAATGCCCCTACCTCGGCTACATCATAGGAGCGGCAGGAGTACTACGAGTGGCAAAAGAGAAGGTGGTAAAATTCAAGGAGCGAATCCGCGAACTAACCCGCCGAAATCGAAGCCGTCGACTCGGAGTCACGATAGAGGAACTCAACGCCTACATACGCGGCCGGGGAAATTATTACAAACTGGCAGCGATGAAGAAGACGGCGGAGAGGATGGATGAATGGATAAGACGCAAGTTAAGGGTAATCAAACTCAAACAATGCAAACACGTCTATACCATAGCCTGTTTCCTGCGAGATGAAGGGGTC
>CALABM010000251.1 GCA_937885815.1 uncultured Verrucomicrobiales bacterium
ATTGGCACACCGCATCCACGAGGTCATCCTCTGCCGTGCGCAGTCGCAGGACAGGTGTCACCGAACTGTGGTCGATGATGTAGGGAATCGAGAAGTCGCAGCCCTGGGGAACATCCACCGCAGCCGGGCGGTCATGCAACGGCAGCTCACCGGGAGGTGGGATTTTCTCTATCGAACTTTTCTTCTTCGCCCCGCGCTTGGTCGGTTCGAGGTGGAACGGAATGGAAAAGGAAAGTGTCTTTTCGGTAGTGCTCATGGCTTTACAGATCGTTGAGGGTTACATTCAGCTGGGAGGTTTCCGGGTCAATGGAGATGGATTTGAATGCCGCATGGAACACGCGATCCAGTTCCTGTGGAGTAGCGTCTTGCAGAATCAGGTCGAGACTATACAGGCAGTCGGCTACCCGGTGAGCATCGAACTCCGGCAACTGGCCAATGATGGCTGCGGAAAGATTGGGATTATCCCGCAGAGTGCCAAGCTGCTTCGCCACGAACCGCTCCATCTGGTCAGCATTGAAGCGCGGGCTTTCGCATTTGTCCTTGGAACGATACGCCTTGGTCTTGCAGACGTAGTAGCGGCGCAGGATTCCCGTCCTCACATTGCACACCCCGATGTATTCCTGTCCGCACAGGCTGCATCGGAGCAGCCCTTTGAGCGGGAACACGACATCGTGCTTCTTCTGCGGCTTATGGCGCACCGATTCTTCCAGCCGCTTGCCAGCGGCGAAGTATTGTTTCTCGGAGATAAAGGGAACATGGATACCCTTGATGAGTTCATCTCCATCCCGCAAGAATCCGGCATAGACCGGGTGCATCAGGATGCGCTTCACCATCTGGCCGTGCCACTCCGATGCCGGCTTTTTGCCGATGCTGCGGAACTGGTGCTTGGCTTCGTTGAGGCGTACCGCAATATCGCCCACATTCATGCCCTGCTCGTGCAGGCCAAAGATGAGTCGCACCACATCAGCCTCGCCGGGGACAATCTGGAGCCCCTGCTTGGTGAGCTGATAGCCATAGGGCGGTCGTCCACCTACCCAGCGTCCTCGCGCACGCGTGGCGCGTATTTTATCTCGGAGGCGGGCGCGAATGATAGCGGCTTCGTAGTCGGCTACCACCGCCATCATGTTCATGGAAAGTTTACCCTCGGGCGTGTCACTCTGGAGGCATTGCGTGGCGCTCTCGAATATCACGCCATTCTCGGCAAACTCTTTCATGAGGATGGAGAAGTCTGCCAAGTCACGGCTGAGACGGTCCAGCTTGTAGACCACGATGCAGTCCACAGCTCCGGCTTTCACCAGTCGGCGCAGCGCGGTAAGCTGCTCGCGCTCTACCGTGGTACCGCTGACGGCTGCATCCACATAGGTTCCGGTGTATACCCAGCCATCATCCTTGTGGCGTTCAATGAACTTCATGCAGACATCTGCCTGAGCATCCAGAGAGTTGAACTCTTGGTCGAGCCCCTTGGCGATGGACTTGCGCGTGTATATTACGCAGCGGCGTATCTGAGGTGCTTGTGCTTTCATATCACTTCTTGGCGTTAGCGGTTTTGCGGGGAGTGGGTGCGAGGTTGAAGAATGAATTGCCGCTCTTGGGATATCCGCAAATTTTCCATGCAATGGCGGTCAGGTTGTCGTAGCGGATTCCCTCGTAGGCGAATGCATTTGCCCCCAGGATAGTCACCTCATGTGTTTTGCCCTTGTAGACCCGGCGCAGCACCGTACCACGTTCCAAGTCCTCCAGCTTCGGCGGTTGTGCTTCATTGGAAATAGTTTTCACACGCTCCACTTTGTACTTCTGGGGTTGGAGGCGAATGTAGGGTTCATCCGCGATGGCTTCAGCTCTCCTCATTGCCCGGTCAGACAATCCACCGTTCAGGATGCATTTGATACGCCACGTCAGCCGCTTGATGAGGAACTGCCTGTTGTTGGTCGTGTACGGCTTAGTGCCGAACAGCAGTACCCACTCCTTTTGGAGATTATTCACGTTGAGCGTTTGCAGCCGCGCAATTCGCGCTTCTGCCTGCTCCTGAGTCATGGTGATGTTGTATCTGGTGGTCATACTTAGCGGATGGTTGTCTGGGTGATGAAATCCACGATGGCTTCGGCTCCCTTGCGGTAGAGCACCACGGCGAGGAGTTCTGCTCCGGCGTATACAGCCCAGTAGCGGGACTTCCTGTATCGGGTGATGGTCAATATGAGTCGGTTTTTACTATTACGTAAAACATTAGGCGTTAAATACTTATTACTATTCATGCACCTATACTCTAGCATACTGAGCGCACAAGTCCAGAACTTATTTGCTTATCTATAGCATTTATTTTAAGCTCTTTACGACGCGGCTGCCAACTGGCCGCTGGAAGCAGATATTCGGGTTCTGCATCGCTCTCCTGATAATGGGAGCCAGAGCCTTGGCCAGTTCCTTGCAAGCCGGAGAGATGGACTTCGGATTGATGGGAATCACGGTTTTCTTCTTCATGGCGGCGGGCGATCTGCTGGCCGGAGTGATGGGTGACACCACCCCGGCCATTGGGGTTATCAACCGATATTCCTGATGAAGTCCACGAAGTCCGGGGTGTGACGCCCGATGT
>CALABM010000252.1 GCA_937885815.1 uncultured Verrucomicrobiales bacterium
TCACAAGGAAAATCCCACGGCGAAGCAAATGATGAAACAGGCAGATAACTCGCAGGAAGGAGATTAGGAGAAAAATCACCCATTTTGCATTCATGCTGCGGATTCGGCGGCGAGATGTGTTAATATAAGCGTAAGATAGCCAGACAATGAAGAAAAGCTTTTTCCCCGGAATACTCACCACCATAGCCCTCTGCCTTGCAGCCGTGAGCTTGTGCTCATGTGTGGCTCATATTGATACGGGTAGTATGCTGGACGACATAGGGAAGCAGAGCCCCAGTCACCAACTCCGTCTTGTTCAGGAGGAACATCCCCAACACCAGTATTACGACAGAGAAGAATTACAGGTGTGGGAAAAAGAGGGCCTGTACTATGTTCAGCTGCCGGTGGCCTATATTCCCGCTCGCATTGAGAACAGGGACTATCTCGCGGGAATGAGCATGTTCTGCAGCGGAAAGATTGTCACCTATCCCCGACGCATTATGCGAGAAGAAGTGATTCAATTCCAGCAAACGAAGGAGTATTTTTATGCTGTTTTGAGCGAAGAGCAGCTTAACATAGCTGCTACTCATTATTACAAAAATCCCAACGCTTTCTATCGGGAAACCTACCCCGTACTTTCAGCTGCAGAAGTTGACTTAAGTAACGCGAGAAAATGGAATCCCTCTCCGTCTCAAAATACCTCTGCGTTGGAGGTCAACGCCATATACATGTTCAGGCAATTACCGGACCGCCGCACTACTGCCAACCAATTGCGGCGGCCTCTGGTGCTCTTGTTAGATATTGCCGATGTGCCGTTGTCGATTGCTGCAACTCCCTTTGCTTGGGTCGCAGATTTCGTTAATGTCTGCTTTTTTGACTGAGAAAAGTCCCCCCTCTATGCTTGAAGAGGCCAGAGGAAACTGCAATAATACCCCGCACAGTATAAACTGATGCAGATTTGCCGAAAAAAGTATTAATCTCTTAGCCGTGAAAAAGAAGCCCATCAGCCTTCAGCCCTTTGTATCGCGCATGCATCAGCGTGCGCAGCGGGCTCGTGCCCTGCCGAAGACGGAACAGCAGGAGTTTTATTACTGCGGCGGCCGAAACAAGACAGAGTTCACGGCAGCCGTGGCCTCTGGTGAACCGGAAGCGCTCTCTCTGGCGCTGGATGTAGTGGCCGGGGAGCTGTGGCTTTGCCCGCGAGATGGCGCACGCTATGCCCGCAGCATACGGGCCGCCCTGCGCACTGCCTGTGAAGCCGGGTTGCTGGATGATGCCCGGAAACGTGTCATGTATGCCGTTGAAATGCGAAACCTGGAGCGCCTGGTGCTGCGTGGCAGACATTCAGCCCCCGGAGTGTTACAACAGCGCGCAGAACGCCGCATTCCGGGACAGTTGCAGCTCATGCAGCGCTGCTTCGGAGAAGTGCCGGAGCTGAGATTGAATACGGATGATTGCCCGGATGTGAAAGCGCCCGGAGAATTGTTGCAGAAAGCGGTGCAGTATGGATGGCTTTCGACAGATGCAGCAAGCAGAATGGCGGCTTCTGAGGAGCGCATGTTGTCCGAGCTGGTACATGGGCCGGAGGATGTGTTGCCTGCCATGCCGTGGCAGGAGACAATGCCGAACCACGCCCCGGATACACTTTGCTATTTCTTCTGCTGGAAGGGATGCCGAGGGGTACGCTGGATAGTGGCCCCATGGGGCGAGTTGGGTGCAGAATGTGGATTTATTCTGGCCGCAGATGCCGCCTTCTGTTGCAATATAGACGAGTACGGCCGCATTTATGGAGCTTGCCGCTGAGACCTTTGCATAAATCTATGCAAAATAATGCTTAAACATAACTTCCGGCATTTTCAAAAAACAATAAGAGCCGAACCCGCATGCGCGGCTATGCAGCGTTGCCCGCTTTCCCGGGCAACGGAGCACCTTTTGCCTCAGCCAGTGTCCGAAGCTGAGCTGCACGCAAACGCACCGTATCATCCGCGTCCCGTTCTAATGTGTGCAACACCCGCATTGCCGTATGGCATGTGCTCAAATCCGGTGTTAATTTGATGATTCTCTTTATCTGATCAAAAAAGCATTTGCGCAGCAGCAAATCACGCGCCCTGGGTGAGTCCGCAGCGGTCTTGGAATAAGCAAACCAATTTTCAAAACAATAGGGAGATAAGCTGTCACCACACAAATTCAGCAACGCTGTCACCAGCCCCGGCTTATTCCGCCGGCGAGCCACCTTAATGGCAACCGGGAGCACAGCCGGCCAATCCTCTTCTCGAAATGACTTCTTGATTTCAGCCAAAAACTCCATCATGTTCATCTTTGCCATTTGTTGATGGAAGAGCTGACTGTACCTCTTGTTTGCCGTTTCGCAATCCATGACGGGAGAAGGGCTGACCGCCTTCGGCTCAGGCGGCTGAGGGGGCTGAGCCGGCTGAGGGGCCGGATTTACTCCACGAGCAGCAAGCATCTGCAACACAGCCCGCGCGCGGGAAGAAATCGTTTTGTCTTCGTGTTTCGCAAGGGGCTGAAGAACCTTTATCGTATGCGAATCCGGGGAAAAGCCCACGCTATTCCGCAGTACGCATCGTAGCTGCCGATAATACACATCATCCGCCAGGAGTTCCTCATCCATCATCTGATTCGCATTCCGCGAAGACTTTTTGAACCAGTTATCAAAACAATAGGCGGGCAATTCCTTTGCCTTTGTCACCAAGGCTTGCAAAAGCTCCTTCTTACCCCAGCGGATAGCATACAACACAGCCAGCGCCATGCGCTTACGGCTGCCACCGACCAATTCCCAAACAATATTTTCATATTCATCCTTCACAAACTGTGCCAACCGGGAACCGATATCCTGCACCACAGTTTCCATGGGAATGTTCTCATCATCCTCCGGCACATTATCCTCCACAGGCTCCACGCATTCCGGCTGCGGCATGGGCTCCGGCTGAGGCGCAGACTCCGGCTGCGGTGCTGAAACCAGCCCGGGAGCCTTGGGGAAGGTAATGAGCTGCGGCTTTTGGTGTACGAGCAAACGCCAGGATTTCAACAAGGGCACAAGACCACCGGCGGGTGATATCACCCGGAAATTCACAGCATCGGTCGCCAGCTCTGCACCATGGCTCCGGGCATCATAACGCTGCACCACATCATGCCAGCCCGACACCACCACCGTCATGCGGCGCCCCAGAGTCCGGGCGTAGAACAAGGCATCCAGCATGGCGGTTTCTGACAAGCGAGATTCTCCAGCACAATGGCGAACCACCTCATTCGACTCCAGCATATTGAAGATTTCCAGCGGCAGATGCCCGTAGAGAGCAACTTTATCCAGTGAGCTGGAGTGCAGAATGGGGCGATTGGCATTCTCGAGTCCCACCCCCTGAATATTCAGCAGAAACTGACGCAGGAACGGCGATTGCAAGCCGGAAGAACTCAGCACGACATCACTTTCTGCCATCAATGCGGCCAAATCCTCCTGCGCACGGCGTATCGCAACCGCTTTGAGTTCCTTAGCGTCACAAATCCTTCCCTCCTCCTGGTACAAGCACGTAACCTGCGAGGCATAAAGCCCCAATGCTTCAGCCAAAGCCCAATCTGCCGTCAGAAAATGAACAGGAGTATGCTCGTCTGCACAACGTATCGCGATGCGGCGGAAAACACTATCGGCCGTCATCGGTACGCCCTCACACAGAGAGGCCCGCACCCCCTGCTCCTCCGGTAAGGGGCCGGATATCTCGAATAGTTCGGCATGAGTCTGCAAAAACTCCAAGGCATCTTGCGCAGCCTTCACATTCCTATCCTTATCGGCCAGTCGAGTCAATTCATTTCGCACGGTTTCTATCACCGTATATTTCATCCCTGAAGTAAGCAAATGCCTGCGCCCAGGCTCTAACATCAGAAAACAGGTATCTACAAAAGACTTCATAGTTGATGATAGCTTCGGTACGCACACCATAGCGCATCCGACACCTATTTGCAAGTCTTTTGTATTGAGAAATCAGAAATTCCGAAACGCAATCATTCGTATATCGGATTACAAGAAGGGATTAAAGAACCACCCAAGCGGAAATGGGAGAAAGTTAGAGGAGCAGAGGCGGAGCTTCTTTACAAAGAAGTGGATGATATCGGATGTTTTAAGAAAGACAGCACCTGGGTAAGTCTTGGGTTGAATAGCATTGCAAGTGTCTTTTTGCACTATCCGCAACAAAAATGCAGAAAACGAGCAACAAAATGCCCCCACGCTTGCACTGAGAGGCGCGAATTGATATAATGAAGCGCTACAGATAGCGTCTTCGCCAGGAATACGCGGCTCCGTTCCATCTTTATTAAAAAAAAGATTATGCTACACATAAGGAAACAAATGAGATGCCTTGCTATAAATCCTACAGCTTTGCTCTGCCATACCTGTAAAGTCATAGCAGCTTTGATGGTTCACCTCCTATTATTCTGCCTCGATGGGCGTACGATACAGATTGAACAACATCTGCCCTTGCACCTTGGTGAACAGCTGTGTAAGATTCTACATCCCGGGCTTATCATAGACGGCGAAACTGGCTATGATGTTGATATGTTGGATTCTTGGCTATTCTGGGGTCTCCTGTTGCTGCCGCTGAACTTCATCCTTTGGGGGCGAAAAGTTACCATCGGTTATCTCTGCTTGTCCGTTCCCCTTCTGGCAATGCTCATTTGGACAGTTTCTGTATAATTGGCTCATCCCCTTATTGGAGAACGCGCGGAACAAATCTTTGATGCATGGGATTCAAAGGATGATTCTCGGACACAATATAAAATGAACCCCTGCTCCCGTCCATCGCTTGCAACCTGTCTCGGCGAAGCAATAGCCCGATAGGGCTACGCGAAGACGGAGTGTCTTTTTATCCCCTTGCAAGCGATGTTTCATTTTAGGTTGCCACCCGGTGAAAAATGCGCCTTAAACACCTGATTCTGTGTAGCTTGCCAGTTCGAAACATCTTTGCTAGTCACAGAGTCACCATTCACCCAAAATTGCCTACTTGTCACGGCGTAGGATTTATCCGAAGACGGAAGCTCACAGTATCAATAGATTGTAGATTCGAGGCTTCTTTAGTGAACCTAACATGAATTCGCGCTTAGAAAAAGGGGCTTCCGGCTTCTCTATGATACGCCGTGACAGGTAGGCATAGTAGGAGTCTCCGTTCTTTTCAGCCTTATTCACATCTATACTAGGTGCAGCCAGTAGCAGAGGAGTCACATTCACACTCCCCCTTTCTGCAGCGAGATGAAGAGGAGTCCTGCTGAAGTAGTGTTTTGCGGGCGCATGCACATCGATGCTAGGAACCGACAACAACAGTGCTACCAGTTCCGTATCATCAACGGCTGAAACGAGAGGAGAGCCATCCCTACCCTCCTTATTCACATCTATGCCCGGTACCGCTAGTAGCAGTTTAATCAATTCCGCATCCCCTTTTTTACGGCTAACTCAAGAGCTACCAAGCCGTTTCTGTGAATCGGCCTATTTACGTCGACGCCAGGAATTGACAACAACAACTCAACAACTGCTGCAGCTCCTTCCCGCAATGCATTACAAAGAGGAGTACAACCATCCTTTCCCTCAATATAAACATACGCACCTGCATCAATAGCTGCTTTTACATCGTCTAAGTTACCTTCTTCCGCAGCCTTTAGCAAGGCAACATTAGCTTCATCTATGGTCATAAGTCTGTATTCTATTTGTTATCATCAGGTATCACGCCCAACATCACCTTGGTACGCACCCAAGACAAAGGTAACAGAAAAGTACCACCACATAGGTAACACAAGTACCAAGACATAGGTTACACTTTTGGAGAGACATATGGCATAATGACTTTATGCCATGGAACATCAAAAGTAGTAATCAAATGAGAAGCGAGTTCATAAAACTTGTAAGTCAGCCGGAGATTTCTATGGCTGAAGCGTGCCGGTCATTTAATATCAGTCGAAAAACAGGATATAAATGGCTCAGAAGGTATGAAAAAGATGGCGATTCGGGGTTGATGGATCAAAGCCGGAGGCCTGTAAATCAACCAACTAAACTATCTGAGAAGGTACTATTACGCATAGTCAGCGTTCGAGTTGCCCACAAGCATTGGGGAGCAGATAAAATACGTGCAATTTTGAAAAGAGAACACATTTCACCTCTGCCCGGGCGCACGACTATTCATCGAGTATTGAGGCAGGCTGGCCTTATCAACCTGCGCCGTAAGCTCATACCCAGACTTGATAATTTGCGTCTTGTGCAAGATGGGGGGATGACCTGCAAGTAAATGATGAATGGACAATCGATTTTAAGGGGTGGTGGAGGTCAAAAGATGGGGAAAGAAAGTGTTACCCTTTGACAATACGAGACGCAAAAAGCCGTTTTATCTTAGGGGTAACACTCCTTCCTGACTCAAAGGAAGAGAGCGTACGGCAAGCCATGATAAAGGTATTTGAGCGTTACGGATTGCCAAAATCAATACGAAGTGATAATGGCTCGCCGTTTGCATGTACTCAGGCATTGCTTGGGTTGAGCAAGCTGTCCGCATGGTGGATTAGGCTGGGCATAGAGCCTAATCGTGGTCGTGTGGGGTGTCCCCAAGATAATGGAGCCCATGAGCGGATGCACAAGGATATGAAAAGTGAATTGCAGGCAGAAAGGGCAGATACTCAAACAGAGATGGATGAATGGGTGCATGAGTTTAATACCATACGACCGCATCAGGCATTGAACGGGGACACTCCAGCTCAACACTACCGAAAAAGCCCCCGGTCTATACAAACAGCCTTGTGGACTATGACTATGGTAATATGCAAACAAGAAAGATAGACAAGCATGGTGACCTGAAATGGCACAGCATGGACTACTTCCTCTCGGAGGCGTTGAGAGGGGAAAGAATAGGGCTTAAAAGCATAGGCAAGAGGCGATATGAAGCATGGTTTTGCGAACACCTACTAGGCATCATAGATGAGGAAGCTGAAACATTTACGCCTCAATTAGCACAAGGCTGCAGACAGAGAATCATCCATGCCAGGCGTAAACAAAAAGCCTACATCAAAGAGTTTTAACGCCGTTACTCCCCATCGGCGCTCCGCGCGTCGGCTTTGCACCTCCGCACCTCGCCCTACGGGCTCGTGCTACGGCACAAAGCCGACGCGCGGCACATTAGACTTGCATCATAGCAAATATAATGATACAAAACTTACGCGCAAAAGTGTAACCTATGTAGTTGAACTAAAGTGTTACCCATGTGAGTGGCGCGCCTCGACCTCTACCACACCCCCCATTTTGCCCGTCAGTCGCTGACAGCCCCTCTCGATATGCCTGTAGAAGAATACCCGGTTGATTAAAAAACTACCAAGATGAATCAAAAGAAGCTCAAATACAGTCGTCCTATGACGAAGCGCGAGCGATTCGCTCTTCGCCGCCGTCTTATGGAGGAGGAAGAAGGCGCTCGCCGCCTGGAAGAAGCGAAGGCTGCCTACCTCGAGAGCATACGCCAACGCGCTCTCAGCGTGCAGAACAACGCGGAGGTACGCGCCCTGTGCCAAGAAGTGTGGAGTAAACGGCATTATTGCTCCGCTGCTATCAGCTTGACTGATAGTATTCTGAAAGAGCGCAGGGAGAAAAAAGAACTACCTATGACATGGCCATGACGCGGGCACTTACTGATTCGTGTTGATAGGGAAGGAATTAGTCTGTGTGTCTTTTTCGATTAAAATCATTGATTTTCTGGCTATTACCTGCAAAAACAACAAAAACTGAGGTGAGTCATGTGCCCTCTGACCAAAGGGCACATGAACTGTCTGTTAATAGAAGCCCCGGAAGCCGGCCAGAGAGCGGCTATTATCTATTCCATGGTGGAGGAATGCAAGCGCACAGGAACAGATTTTTATCTCTGGCTCACGGAAGTCCTGCGGAAGCGGCCGACTTACCGGACCTCAGAGGGATATCTGAACTTGCTTCCCGGAATGCTGAAACTTGAGTCACCTGCCCAGAACGGCCGAAAGGTCACGCTTTGAGCATGGCGTCAACAAGGCTTTTGCTTGAGTGCTTACGAAAAAAAATCAGATTTTGCTCAAATTATAATTGACTCGATTCAGGCCGGGGCCCCTTCCTACCCTTGCAGCCCTGTTTTTGCGCTCCGGGGCAATCCGGCACCTTGCCAGAAGGCTTCGGCATCCTTGCGCCGGGCGGGTACCATGTAGCGAGAACGCAGCAGCGAGGTATCGCGGTGGCCCATCTCCAGTTGCAGCTCCGGGAGATTCCGGAACATGGCGGCGTGATACGTGGCGAAGGGGTGGCGGCACACATCCGGTACCCAGTGGCGGAACCCG
>CALABM010000253.1 GCA_937885815.1 uncultured Verrucomicrobiales bacterium
GGTAGCATAGGATTCCGAGGGGGGCAGGGTGCCATGTGCATCCTGCCCCTTGGGTTTTTACTTGTTTTTCTCCCCTCGGAGGTGAAGGATTTTCTTTCGTTCGGCTGGTGTCATGTAGAGGACGTATATGACAAACGCGGCGAAAATAGCATATCCGAGAGCAGTTGTAAGAAAGAGTCCCCATGTGTTCAGGGGGATGAGGAAGTTGAGGAGCGCGCCGGCGGCCGCGAGGATGAGCAGGGGGCTCAGCATGGGGCGGTAGGTGCTGAGGAAGAAGAGCGCGGTATCCAGCCCGGCTTTCCGGCGGTAATAGATATTGATGAGTATAATCTGGCCGCATATCAGAGAAATGGCTGTACCTGCGAACATGCCTAAGAGCCCTAGATATAAGCTCATGAAATATCCAAGCACAACACAGATGGCGGAGGATATCAGCAGGATGATGGCCCGGCCGTGGTGCAGTTTCATTCCTTGCAGAATGGCAATGCCTGTGTTCTGCGTGAGCGGTACTACCAGTGGCACCAGCACGAGAAGCGCGCCCAGCCAGATGCTATAAACTTGCTCTCCCATGCTGTTTCCTACCCAGAGTTTCAGAAAGTCCTGCCCGAGGAAGGCAAAACCGCTCAGAATGATGCAGAGCAGGCTTAGCTGCATGCGCCCGGCGCGAATCATCGCTTGTGTGAGTTCCTCCGGAGTAGCCTGTTTGCTCACCATCTGCATGAGGCCGGGAGACAGAACGCTTGATATAGCGGTGGAGGCTGTCATGAAGTACGTAGAAAAGGAGATTCCCAGCGTGAATACAGCCACAGCTGTTGTGCCACAGGAGCGGGCGAGTATGGGGGCTCCTGCCTGCCAGTAGAACATATCCATGAGCTGGTTAAGAAACACCCATACGGAAAAGCCTATCATTTCCCGGTACAGCTTCATATCCGGCCAGCGGAAAGTGACGCGTACTTTCAGCACATTCAGCGTGTAGTATAATCCCCACAGCAGGTTTGCCGCTCCCAGACAAACGGAAAGCACCGTGAGACCGATGGCTTTGAACCCAAGCAGAAGCAGCCCCGCCGTCAGGCCGGCGTTCAGCAGGCTGATGACAAGTCCGAACACTCCCGGGATGATGAATTTCTTGTATGCTGCCGGTACACAGCTTAGAGGGCGGAGCGGTATGGCTATTACCAGATTACTGAGTGTCAGCAGGAAAAGCACTTTTAGTGTACTCAGGTTATTTTCTCCTAATCCGGGAAAGATATTACCCAAATACGGGTAACATATCAGCCCCGCTTGCAGGGTGATGAAGGCGATAAGGCTGAAAAGCATTATGCTTTGTCCCAGAAAATGCGCTTCCTGCTCGTATTTTTCCTCAGCCTGATAACAAGTCACGAAGCGTGTGACTGTGCTGCCAAGCCCTAAGTCCGATAGCGCCAGCCATGTGATGACGGAGTTGCTGAGAAGAAAAAGCCCGTATTCATTCGTTCCCAGCGATGTGATGATGAAAGGCGTGAGGAAAAGGCCGGTGAGCAGGCGTAGCCCGGCGGAGCAGTAGTTCAGTAGTACTCCTGTTCTGAGTTCATTTGCCATGGCTTCAGTGGAGGTTATTGTTGAGGAAGTCCATTCCGCGTTGACGCTCAGACGCCAGAATGGCATTTACCCGGTACCAGTCTATGGGGGTATTCAGCAGGCGTACCGCGGAAGCAGTGTTGTATTCCTCGGGGTGGCGCTCGCTAAGCCCGAAGGTGTATAACAATGAACGGAAGCGAGCTTCTCCCCGAGCGGCATTGCCTAGGCAGACGAATGGACGATTGAATATGATGGCAAATACACAGCCGTGAAAGGAGTCCGTAATCATGGCGCTGCAATCGCGTATGCGCCTGAGCCATTCGCGGACGGCGATAGGTGCACGCCCTTCAGAGACGGTCTCGACTTTCATGTGGAGCTGGGCTGCCACGCCGTGGACTTCCGGTTTGGCGTCCAGCAGGTAAGTATGCAGAATGCGTTTCCCTTGTTCGTGAACTCCCGGACTGCCGATGAGCTCGTCATAGTGTTCGCGGGTGAGCAGCAGGGTAGGATCCGGCATTTGGGTGGCACTTACCCCTCGCTTCCGGCAGAGCTCTGTTCCACTGTGTTCCCGTGTGGAAACTGCTTTGAAATCTCGCAGCAACTTGCAGCAAGGCTCTTCATCATTCGGGTGATAAAGCGGGAAATCCTCCCCGAAGGAGGCTGCATAAGCGATGCTCCTCTGCCGCAATTCCTGAGGTGCTCGTTCCAGATAAAAGAAGGGCATGGGGCGCCGTTTTCCTGCCGGATTCCATACCTGATCACTACCGACGATGAGAGCGTGGAAGGGAATGCGTTCCATAAGACTTTGCCAGTGGCTTTCTGTATCAGCCGGTATGGTGTTGATGAAGCCACTTGTGAAATCTCGCCCGGCTTGCAGTACCACTCTTTTTGGTAGGGGGACAGGTGGTATGATATGGCAGCGCCACGCGGCGTGGGCGAGGTATTGCCTGATACGGCGGATAATGGGCGGTGGTGTGGTATGGTTCAGGGTGTAGGGGGTGAAGCCGCAGCTGCTCACCACCTGCTGCATGGCGTAGGCTTGCAGGAGGCCTCCGTAGTTCGCACCAAGTTCTTCAGTAAGAATGCCCACGATGGGGCTCGGGACGGTCGTAAATCTTTTCTTTAGGTTCACGAGAGCTCGGATGATGGGAGCGCTTTCTCGGAGGGAAATGCCACAGAAGGAAATGCGCCGTTCGCTCAGTTTCAGCAAGTTTTGAAGAGGGTCGTGCTTTCTGAGCATTTGAAGCGCCTTTTTTCTTTGCTTGGGAATGATGGGGGCTGCCGGGGAAGCTGAGGCACCTGCGGGATTCCGGGCCATGGTGTAGCTCTCTTCATGAAGCCGGATTTTTCCTTGCGTTTCCGTGAGGTTCAGTAATTTTTCCCCAGCGGGTGAGAGGCTGAGCACGCAGGAGATTCCGCCGAAACTGTCCAATTCTGGGTGTATATGACGGATGTTCCAGAAGTCTCCCAGTGCGATATCGCCTATGGTGGGGACGGCGCTGTTTTTGTAGCTGTAGGGGCAGGTGTAGCATGCTTTTTTCATGACGATATCGCTAAGAAAGAGGCGCATGTAATCGTCTTTGTGTTTTAGCGTCAGCGTGGAGGAGCCATTGCAGCCGGTCGTGCGCACATGATAATCAATCCAGCCATGTGTTTTATCTCGGAATTGCCAGTCGGAAATGCTGCAGCCCAGTTCTACTTGCTTTTCATCCAGATACTGAGTGGCTAGCAGACGGGAGGGGACACCATGGCATGCAAGGCTTACAGTGATGAGTGAGGACGGACGCTTCTTCATGAACCGGAGTAGCGCCTGTACCTGACATGGCAAGCCTGAGAAGAGTACCGGGCGCTCAGATTGCAGGTCTTCCCGCACTTGACGGTAGACATGGCCGGGCTCTGCCTGTACATATTTAGAACCTCGGAAGGCGGCCAGCTCATCCGGTGTTTCTGCCCGGTGAAAGCATGCATGAAACCCGGATTCCCAGCGTACGCCATACACCACGCCGCCCAGCTCCATTATGGTGGTAGCCAGCTCGCTAAACACGCCTCCTGAGGAACTTGCACGACGTATGTTGTCATGCGTACTGTAGGCGGCATAGGCCTTCGGTGTGAACTCTGCGGGAGCCGGCTCAGGGTGTGGATGAAGTGCCGGGCAGTTTCTGAAGCAGAGCCCGCAGTGGATGCAGGATTCTTCTTTCACGTCCGGTATGAGGAAGCCACTTTCATTCCAGCACATGCTGATGGCGTTCGACGGGCATATGTTGGCACAGAGGGCGCATGAGGTGCAGTTATCCGGTGCTGTGATGTGTGAGTTTTCTATCATGATTCAGCCAGAATACGTATGAGATTGTTTTCGAAGTTACAGAAGGTGAAGTATTTGCGGTAGCTGGTGGCGGCGGATTCGCCCAGCTTTCGGGCCAGATTACCGGAGTTCATCAGGCGAAGCATGGCGTGGAAGAGTGCCTTTGAATCCTGCGAGGGAATCAGCAGGCCGGTTTGCTCATGGATGACCATATCCGGTATGGCTCCCACGGGAGTGCAGATGACGGGTAATCCCTGCTGCATGGCCTCCAGAATCACGAGCGGAAAGCACTCATTATGGTAATGCGTGGGGAAGATAAGAGCCTGAGCCCGCTGCCATAGTGCCATTTTTTTCTGTCCGCTGACGGCTCCGTGAATGATAATCTGCGGGAGCTTGTGGTGTGTGCGGATGTTTTCTGCGCTCATCTCTTTTGTATCAGCTCCGGCGATATGGCAGATGAAATCCGGGCTGCATTCCGACAGCAAATGGCAGGCCTCCAGCAGCTCAGGAATCCCTTTTGAGGGTATCAGATTTCCTAGATATAGAAACTCAAACATTGCATCAAATGCCGTTCGGGCATATCCTTATGCTTTTTTTATCAACAATATCCGATACGTCATCATACAGTCTCGGCGAAAGCAGTATAACAGTGGCGTTACGATATACTGCCGTAAGCAGTATTCTGTATAAGCGGTGATGACTACAGCTCTGCATGCCTTTGTTGTGGTGGTGCAGTATCAGCTTGCACCCGAAGGCTCTGGCAAGCAGTGCAAAGGGGGCATCCTTCAGAAAACCCGGCCCATGGCAGGTGATGGCTATGTAGCACTTATGCGGGCGGAATACGACTAGCTGACGGAATACGGCAATCAGCGCGGTTAAAAAGCGCATGAGTTTCTGCATGATGCTCCATGGGCGGAAGACGCCGATTTCTCGGCAATCCCGCGAGGTGGCGATATTCACGTATCTGCAGTGAAAGGATGCGTTAATTCGCTCGCTGTTCATGATGCTCTCGCTTACGGCGGACGCCCCATGCATGGGTGGTGGGAGCGGCATCAGGAAGAGGATTCTTTCTTTCATGCTCATTTAATTAAGGTCTTGAGGATGCCATCGCAAGCGCGGTTGGCGCAGCGGTAAGGGCTGTAAAGCTCTGCTATTTCGCGAGAGACCTGGCTCATGGCAGGAAGCGAGGCGGAATGAAAGTAGGCCAGCGTGTCCAGTATGGACTCACGGTTCAGCGGGTCAAATACTTTGCCATTGAGCCTATCTTTTACCAGCTCAGGGTGGCATCCATTATAGCAGGAACAGGCGATGGGTAGGCCGCAAGCCATGGCTTCCGGCACGACGAGGCTCCAGTTGTCTTCCAATGTCGGGATGATAAACACATCCGCCTGAGCGTAATACTTGTGAATGTGGTCGTAATCCACAGGGCCTCTGAACTCGGTAGCGGGTGTATTCATGGCTTCCAGTTTTGCGCGTTCCGGGCCATCGCCCACGATGATGAGCTTGTCATGTGGGAATCGTTCTATGTGCTCCTTCCAGGCGTTCAGCAGTTGGCAGATTCCTTTCAGCTCGATGAGTCGGCCCACGTACAGCCATGTGATGTCTTGAGCTGGATTGGTATTGCCGGAGCGGAGCGCCTGAACGCCGCTGCTTAGTTCCTCACTATCAGCGGCCATGATGCCCTCGGTAATGATGTCTGCATTTACCCCGAGAGATTGTATCAGGTAGTCACGGCAAAGGCTGCCATTCACGAGGAAGGCCGAGGTGAAGCGGGATATCCACTTGCGGTATAGACTGCGCCACCGGGGGCAGTTGCGCTCAGTATGGGCGGTACGTTCGTACGCGATGAGCAGGGGGACGCGCAGGCGCCGGGCATGGAGGAGCGCCCATGGTGTCCATTGAAAAAATCCCTCCGCGATGATGACATCTGCCTTGATGGAGCGCAGAAGCTTGTTCAGCCCTGAGGGGTAAGGAATAGAGAGGCTGCTACAGGAGAAGTGAGAGTTACGGTTTCCGAGGGTAAGGCATTTTTCATCGCTGAGCCCATGAGCATGCGAGCCGAGTGCCGCTTGAATCTTTTTGATGCAGCGAGGCGCTACTCGGTTTTCGGAGTAAACGAGATGGAACTGCCCCCGCAGGCGTTCGCTGAGCGCGCGGTAGAAGGGCACGCGGTAGTCTGCAAAGGAGGGGTTAACCCAAAGTACGGTGGGATGCATGGTATAGGCTGATGGTTTTTTCATATAAAGAGAGTAATTTCCGTGTGATGGCGTGGGTGCTGAAGTGAGTAGTGACGCAGTGGCGTGCGGCAGAGCGGATGCGGTTTTTCTCATGAGGCGACATCTTCAGAACGAGAGCGATGGCTCGCGCCCAGAGTTGTGCATCGCCCGGGGTGCAGAGAAAGCCATTTATTCCGTGGCAGATGATTTCAGCCATGCCTCCGCTGTTGCTCCCCACGACGATAGCTCCACTTGCCATGGCTTCCAGGCAGGTCATGGGCATGTTATCCCAGAGAGACGGCAGGCATACCACCTCGTGCGACGCATAGAGGGCGGGTAATTCGTTCCTTGGTACATTACCCGCGAAACTGCACCAGTCAGATTCATTCTGAAAATAACGTGCGAGCTTATGTCCATAGCTGCCCATTTTTCCGGCGAGTGTCAGCACCACGGGGTAGCCGTTCTGACGGAGTATTCTGCATGCCTCCACCAAGGTGGCCACTCCTTTTTCTCTCGTGATGGTACCAACGAACAGCACCGAAAGCGGCAGCCTGGGTTCAGGTATATCGCTTTGCCATTCAATGGTGTTGATGGGATTTGGGATGGTAGTGATACGCCCTGACTGTATCTTAAAGTGTTTCTGTACCCAGGCTGCCAGGCTTCGGGAGCAGGAGCTTAGCGCCAGGCTTTGCTGTATCAGCTTCTTCTCCATTTTGCCACAGAACCACTCATGTAGTTGCCACACTCCGGGGCGGCGCAGACCGCAGGTCGCTCGATCCAGAAGTGTGGGAGTGTGCAAGCGGATAATGATTGGCAGCCCCACTCCTTCCAGCGCGAGGCTTTCCGCACCAAACTCTGCCACTTCGGCAATATCGGCATCCCCAATGCTTTGCAGTGTTTCTCGTATTCTGCGGCGGTAGGAGTGGAAGCGCGTGAGACCTCTGAGTTTCCGCCATGGGTAGGGTTTTTCTACGCTCGGAATTACGAAGTCACCACCCGGAAGGCGGATAATGCGCAGATTTCCCTCCTGTTCATCGGATGCGCTGCTGGTGTCATCCGCCGCGCAAATGACAGTGACACGGTGCCCGGCCGCCACGAGTGCTACAGCCACATTCTGCACATAGGTGGCTATACCACCTCCACGCAGAGTGGGCGGGTACTCTCGGCTGATGTAGACAATGTGCATGGCGTTTATTGTTTTCTGAGGTTGAAAATGAAGCGGCTGATGCCCGTAGGCAGTAATGAAAGCGCGAGCAGCGGGGCGAACTCGCGTATTTTTCCACCCTGCATCAGCCCGCGGAGGGCATAGGAACAAGCCGCCCGGGGGTCATCTGCTTCCAGCGCTACTACTCCGCGTATGCGGAACCAGCGGTGAATGTATTGTTTTAGGCCTACTGCCACGTGGGGATGCTGTTTCTGCAGGGTGAATAACTCATCTGCCACAGGATCATCGGCCCGTCGTCGTTGGCGGGCCTTGCTCATGGTGCTGCCGGACGGAGTGGAAACAAAGCGCGCACAGACGCGCCGACTGTATGCGATACGGTATTGACAGGCCAGCCTCGCCCAAGTGAGCAAATCTTCGCCAGAGCTGAGCCCTTCAGGAAAACCGCCTATGCTTTCCAGCGCCTTTTTCCGAATCATCACGCTGCTGGAGCAGATGGGAGGGTGCGAGCAGGCTGCTACCTCGAAGTAGTTGCTCATCACGCCGTCTTCGTCTGTGAACGGCAGTTTTCTGATTATGGTGGGACGCACGCTGCCGTCTTGCTGCTCGAACTCATAATTGCAGGCAAAAATATCGCAATCAGGGTATTTATCTGCCAGCTGTGCGAGGGTTTGCAGGCAGTCCGGTTCCCAGATGTCATCTGCATCCAGAAGTGCAATAAACTCATTCTGTGCCACTCTTATGCCTTGATTACGAGCTGCTGATACGCCTTTGTTCGGCTGATGAATCAGCCGCAGTCGATTATCTTGGATGCTCTCCACTGCTTGGGGGCTACCGTCTGTGGAGCCATCATTCACCACTATCAGTTCAAAGTGTGGATGGCTCTGCCGCAGGACGGACTGAAGGGTGGCGGTAATGTATGCCTTCTTGTTGTAAAGCGGTATAATGACTGAAATCATAAGCGTGAGGAAGAATGAGATTTGAGCAGGCCGAGCATCATGCCGTAAAAGCCGAAGGGATAGGAGAGGGTACACATGGAATAGTTCACGACGTTGTCCGAATACATAGCGGTCGCTACGCCCACCAGCGAGGAGCCGGCCGTGATGGCACATAGCTTCACCCACGGATTTTTATGCCGCGCGTAAATGCGGAAGGAATGCAGCACCATTAGCAGAATGGAGCCGTAATACAGGCAAAGCGCTACTATGCCATTGTCACACTTCATCTGAACCATGTCGCTGTGCATAACCTGCAGGCCACCAAAGAGTCTGTGGGTGTAAAAGTGCTGCTGCGTGGCGCCTGTGCCGCTACCTGCGAGCTCGTGGCCTATGTAGAAGTGCTTCTCAAAATAATCCCACATAGCAAATCGGGCGTTACTTTCGATATCTTGCTGATTCACTTCCCCGGCCAGAAAATCCGTGAGGGTGATGTCGGCGTCGCGGAACATTTTGTTTCTGATTGCCGGAATGTAAAAGACTGAACTCACTCCCAGAATGAAGAGCAGAACGATGATGGGCAGGGCTTTCAGCCGATAGCGGAAGAGGGCAAATACCATGAGCGCTACCAGAGAGCCCATGATGCTGGTGCGGTACACCCACAGCAGACAGGGGAGCAGAAAAAGGGCGCTGAAAAATAAATCACGCGGGCGTTTGAGGCAGCAGAAGAGGGCCAGCGAGAACATGCTGATAGTGATGTAGTTAATGGCGCGTGCTGTGCCATACCAGAATACACCCGGTAGCAGCAGATGCTCAGCTGTGCTCAGCCAGATGACGAGGGCCACCAGAGCCACGATTCGGGCACCCAGCGCGGATTTCAACATTACCTCCTCGTGGCGCACCACGGCTGAAGCGGTCAGCAGTATCAGAAGAGGGTACAGGTACTTGAGGATAACTCGGAACCCGTAAAATGCCGAGGGGCTGTATATGCAGCCGATTATCAGCCAGAGCATGAAAACAAGGTACAGTTGAACGGGTGCTGGTATGGAGGGGCGCCCGGCTGCCTTTGCCAGAGCCATGAGGCAGAGTACTTCCAGAAAAAGCAGGCGCACAGCCATCAAATCCAACCCGGCAGGAGCCGAAAGAGCCAGTAGCCCGGTGGAGAACAGCAGCACCCAGAATATCTCCGTCCCATTGAAGCTCAATCGTTTTTTCTTTAGCAGAGGATGTTGAACATCTGTGCTGCTGCTATGGAGAAACAGCAGTAGCATCAGCGAGAGTATTACAAAGTATAGGTAGTTCAGCGCATACATAAAACTTGCTTGTAAAGATGGGCTGTTAATTCCTCATATCGCTCGTTGCTGAATTGTTCTGCTCGGTTCAGTGCCCCGCGTGAGAGCTTTTTCCAGTGCTCTTCATCCTGAAGAATGCGCAGAGTGGCCGCTGCGAGTGATGGGATATCCCCCGGCTCGCACAATTCTCCGCATTCGCCGGCTTCCACCAGCTCCGGTAGTCCGCCCACGCGGCTTGCAACCACGGGGCATGCTCTGGCCATAGCTTCCAACGCGCTCAGCCCGAAGCCCTCACTGAGGGACGGCATCCATAGTAGCGAAAGTCTATCATAGTAGGTGCTCAGTTCCTCCGGAGCTCGACGCCCGGCCCATTCTACGCTATTTTCTACACCGAGTTGCGCGGCCTGTTTTTTCATGTGAGGCGTGAGGCTGCCGTCTCCCACAATGAGAAGTTGCACATGAGGCAATTCTTTGAGCACCAAGGCAAATGCCGGAAGGACAAGCTCCATGCCCTTGATGCCTTCCATGCGGCTCACCACGCCTATGACGGGGCTTGCCGGCAGCTCTGAGCGTGGTGATGTGGCGAGTCGTAAGTGAGCGGGCAGGGCGTTGTATAGGGTGGTGTGGCTGTGGCGAGGCAGCTTATGCTCTGGGGTGAAGCGGCATGAGCTGCCGAAGAATTCCTCCTCTGCGCGGGTGGTGATGCAGGTGAACACATCCGCCACATGCTTGCGGATGAAGCGCAGCAGGCGCAGCGAGCGGTAAATGCGGGCGTCCGTATGCGCTGTGGCTATGATGTGCGGAACACCCAGCAGCCTGAGCAGCAGGCAAGGAAGGGCTCCCGGTGCCATGTATTGCACATGGGCCACATCCGGGTGGTACTTCAGAACGCATTCTCTGAGCTTGCTGTACAGAAAAAGCACGCGGTCGGAACCGGTCTTTCTCTCCCCCATAGGGCTAAATAATTCCACCTCGCTACCTGCCGACCGATAGCGGTTGACGATATCCGGACTGTGCTCGAAGTAACAGGCTGTGATGACGCGGTGACCTCGGCTCACCAGCGCTCGCACCAGACTGAGAGTCTGGAGTTCCGTGCCACCTATCAGCAGACAGGGTATGCAGATGAGTATCGTCATACAGGTATTCCCAGTGCATTGCAGTATGAGCAAATCGTTTTGCTGGCTGTGTGTTCCCAGCGGAATCGATTGGCTTGGGTGAGCCCGAGCCGGCTGTGATAAGCGGTTGGTATGAAGCCGTCATCGAGTTGTCTCATTATGAGAGGCAGGGAACGGCTGATGGGTTCATCTATGTAGATGGCGGCGTTACCTCCCACTTCTTCCAGTGAGCTGTTGCGGCAGGTCACTACCGGAGTTCCGCAGGCCATGGCCTCCGCAATCGGCAGCCCGAAGCCTTCGTATGAGGATGGCGTGAAGGCCGCTGATGCTCCCTGATAGAGCAAGCGTAAATCCGCTTCTTCCACACGGTTAAGAAAATGAATGCGGTGCTCGCAGTTACTTTCAGCCACTTCAGATAGTAGTTTCACCGGTGGATCTTCCCATACAAGCACTAGCTCATGGTGCAGGGGGCGCTCCGCCGCTAACTCCAGATAGGCGCGCACGAGTGCATCCGTACGCTTTCGGCCCGCATTGCAGGAAATGCTCACAAAGTAGGGCTTTGAGATGCGGTAGCGCCAAGCAAGCTCATTGCGTACGGCTTTTTTATTATCAGTGGGATAAAAGATATCATGCCTGATTCCCCAGGGGATGACATCGATGGGGGGCGTTTCATTCTGCAGCATGGCGCGTATATCGTTGGCCGAGTGCTCGGAGCAGGTAATGATGCGGCGGCAACGCTTCAGGAATGCGGGCGCGTTCCGGCGGAGTTCTTCGTGGCCTGCACCTTCTTCTGCCATTTTCATGAAGATGGCATCATGTAGCGTAACGATGCAGGACTCGTTGTGGTTCACATGGGCAAAATTGTGAGGAATATGCAGCAGACTATGTCTACAGAGCCAGCGCTGAACCGGTGTGCGGGAAAGTAGCCTGTTCCAGAAATCACGGTTGGGGAGGTACATGTGGTGTTCCTCCAGCCCGCTGTGCAGCTGGGCCGCTCCTATTCCCTTCATATTCTGAGCCGTAAGGGCGAGCTCCACCGGGGCATCCTCCAGTTTGCTGAGGGACTTCACCAGCTCGAGCGTGGTGCGGCTAATTCCGCTCATTTTTCCCTGAGCGAAGCAGGGAACAACGGAATTGACGTCAATGAGGACTTTTTTTCTTTTCATCTTGAATGATACGGTGATACAGTTTGCAGAGTTGCTCAGCATGTTGGGGAAAAGTACTGCTGATATGACAAGCGGGGCTGTTGAGTGGGGGTGCCTCCAGAATACGCTGTATGGCAGCGGCCAGCTCCGGCACGGAGTTAGGCTCCACCAGCCAGCCATTCTGCCCATCTTGCACCTGCATTTCAGCGCCGCCGCAGCGGGTGGCCAGCACCCATTTCCCGGCGGCGAGCGCCTCGGCCATGTCCAGTCCGAACACTTCCATGCTGATGGCGGGATGCACCAAAATGTGGCATTTCTGTGTAAGCTCATCCAGCTTATCTTCAGCCTGTGGCCCATGCCAGTAAATGTGTGGAAGGTGGATGTATTGCCTCAGCAGTTCGAATTGATAGCGCTGTTCCTTGCGAGTGACGGCGCCTCCGAAAATGTGCAGCTCAGCCGTGGATGACCCAAGTTTTGCGAAGGCTTCCAACAGTACGTGGAGGCCTTTTTCGCGGCAGATTCGCCCCACAAAGTAGAAGCGCAGACATGTGTCCGCCCCTGCGGGATAGCAGCCATCTTTCTGCCTTGGTGCGCCGTGTGGCAGTACCGTTAGCCTGTTTTGGGGGAGCCCATTACGGCGCAGAGTATCAGCCATGGCTGCAGATGGCGCGATGACTTGGCTACTGCACCGGCTGATGCACAGCCACTCACGGCGTTTGTGGTAAATCTGCTGTGCGGCATGCACAATAGGCGTGATGAACGGAATAAATGGAAGCTTTTCGGCCACAATGCCTAGCATGCGGTACAATGATGGCGGTATATGCCGGCAGAGTTGGTTGAGCCTGCGGCCCCCCTTGATATTGCAGAGTACGCAGCGCAGGCAGTTTCGGTGGGATGCATGAGAGCGGCAGATGTGGTTGTCTTCATTCAGAAGGGCTCCTGTGGGGCAGATGATGCCACCATGGTGAGCTGTTACGACACAAGGGATGCCCTCTGCTTTGCAAGCGCGAGCGGTGGCTGCTTTGATGCCGTGTGCATGTACGATATCTGGCCGCAGCTTTCGCAGCAGTTGCCGCAGTTCATCCTCCGCATGTTCTGCGGAGAGGCCGAATACGCCTGCTTCCGCTGCGGTGGATTTGTTCAGTGCTGCTGCAATGTGAAGGTTAACTTCCGGCTGTCCGGCCATGGCCTCAGCCAAGCGGCGCACATATATCTGCCCGCCGCCGTAGGTGGCTGAGAATGGGCCGGCGATGGTGAGTAGCACGTTCATATGCGGTGGGAATGGCGGAGTTCCATGCTAAGGATGCCGGGTAGATGACGGATGATACCGCAGCAGCGCCGGAATTGCTTTCCCGGTTCTGTCAGCAGGCGCCACAGAAATTCCAGACGCAGCTGCACCAGTGCCTTGGGCGCACGGCGCACATGCCCACTGTAGAAGTTGAAAGCTGCGCCCACTCCCAGCATGACGCCTCGCGTGAGGTGGCTGCTCAGCTTTTCCATGAAGCGCTCCTGCTTGGGGGCTCCCAGAGCCACCCATATGATGTCCACCTTCTCACGCTCCAAATCTGCAGCGATGCTCGGATAATCAAAATCCACCACGTTACAAAACGGTAAGGCGCGGAAGGGCATGCTGAGTACGCCGGGATTCCACTGCTGTATATTCTGGCGCAGGTCGGTGAGTGTTGCTTCATCCGTGCCGAGGAAAGCCATGCGATATTCTCCACTGCTGACAATGTCTCTGAATATCTGAGCGCCACAGTATTGAGCGCGGCTGATGCCGTATAGCTTCCTCAGGTAAAATGGCACCCACGAGCTATCGCAAATGGCGAAGAGGCTTCGGTTTATAGTGTTACGGAAGCTTGCATCGCTGTGAACGCGGGCGAGGACGTTGCCGTCTGCCACGGCAATGAAGCCTGTGCGCCTTTCCTGAATTTGGCGGCGAATAGCTGCCAGCACGGCCTCGCGATTAAACTCAAAACGTATCTGAAAATAGGTCTCCATGGTAATGTATTAAGCTGCTTTGTTTGAGCTTTTTCGGGGATTGATTCCTTCACAGATGATGATTTTGTAGAACGTGCGCAGCAGTATGCTCAGATCCAGCCCGGGGCTCATGGCTCGCGTGTACAGCAGATCGTACCACATGCGGCGGCGGAAGCTGATGTGGTTCCGCCCGTGTACCTGCGCCAGCCCTGAAATCCCTGGCCGCACGCTCATGCGGTGCTGGCAGACTCGGGAATCGAAATACGCCATCTGGGGCGCTATCCAAGGCCTTGGCCCGATGAGGGACATGTCACCCAGCAGCACATTGATGAGTTCCGGCAGCTCATCCAGTGAGGTGGAGCGCAGAATGGCTCCGATTCGCGTGGTGCGCTCGGCATCGGGAAGCAGCTTGCCCTGTGTATCACGAGCGTCAGTCATGGTGCGGAATTTAATGATGTTGAATGGCTTGCAGTTATGTCCCACGCGCTGTTGCAGAAAGAAGGGATTGCCCTCTTGAAAGAGGAGAAGTAGCAGAATGATGAGGGCCAGCAGCGGCGTGAGCAGCAGCAGGGCTATAAGTGCGAGGGTGACATCGATGAGGCGTTTGCCAAGTCGTGCGTACAATCCGGAGTGGGCTCGCTTGTACTGGGGGCGTAGTTGATTTGTGATTTCCATATGAGTGTGTAGGGTAGTTTGAGAGGGGGACGCCTAGAGTTGGGCGGCTATGCGCCGGAGCATGTCGGCAGAATGGGTATCAGTCCCCCACGCGTTGTAGAGCCCCCGGTTTTTGAGGGAGAGCGCGAGGTATTGAGTTTCTTTGCCATACATTCCGGTGAGTGAGCCGAGGTTTCCCTGAAAGTGAATGCCATTTTCATGCAGCTCTATCAGTTCACTTTCAGTGAGTAGGGCGTGATATCGCTCCGGGTGAGCGAGCAGAGGAATGAAGCCGGCACTGCGCACGGAATCCAGCATATCGCGCCAGTTGTCCGGCAGGAGGTACTGCGGCAGCTCGATGAGAAGATATTGCCTAGCAGAGAACTCGCTGGCCTGGTTTACAAGTGGCTCAGGTATGCCCAGTAGCTGCTTGGGTGTGGCAAGGTGCTTCAGGAAGGTTCTGTCCAGCATATATTCAGCCGCGAGGTACAGCCCGAAGCTCTCGGTCGGGGCTTCTGCTTCCGCAGCAGTAAGTTCCGTGATGGCAAGCCCATCCACCCGCGCGGCTTGCAGCAGGGTGTTGAAGCCGGTGCGCAGCGAGTAGCGCGTATTGTGCGGATAGGTACTGCTGATGTGAGGGGTACAGACTGCTCCTCGCAGGCCCTGCTGCTTCATGAAGCGGATAATCTCCAGCGAATCGCTGATGTGGCGGGCGCCATCATCTGCTTCCGGGAGCAGGTGGCAGTGCAGGTCTATACCAGAGGGCAGATTCACCCTCAGCATGGTGGTTCTTTTGGTGCGGAAAAACATGGGGGTCAGTTTTCTTTTGTGGCGGTGCTGTAATCGTATCGATAGTAGCTGTATGCGTATCCGTATGAGGAATAACTATTTGCATTGAAATTCACGGCATTCAGCACGAGGGCTGCGTGCGGAAGTTTTCCTTCCTTTGCCATGTGCTCCACTTGCCGAAGGTATCGCTTATCGATGTTGCCTGCGCGTACAATATACAGCGTCATATCGCAGTGAGCAGCGATGATATCAGCATCGGCCATCACGCCACAGGGGGGCGCATCTACAAGCACGATGTCGTACTGCCGGTTCAGCGTTTGCAGAAGCTCTCCCAGAAGCGGCTGAGAAAGAAGTGTGACGGGGTGTGGTACTTCCGGCCCGGCATAGAGGATATCCGGCATGTGTGAGGGGAACGTATTAGCAAGTTCCTTGTTGTCCGTGTTCCGAATGGTGTGAATCAGGCGTGAGATGTCCTTTTCTCGGCGCAGTAGATAGGAGGTGAGTCCCGCTCGCCCGCGCCCGCCCAGTCTGCGGCTCAGGGAGGTTTTGCGCAAATCAGCATCCACCATCAGTACGCTGTGCCCGGTGCGTGCAAAGGTGGCAGCAAGATTCGCGGCGATAAAGCTCTTGCCTTCGTTCGGGCGGGTGGACGTCAGCAGGATGATGAGTCCGCGTCCATCTCCCGCGGGCAGGAAGTTTTCCGCATTATTACGGAGAATGTGCAGCCCCTCCGCCATGGGCGAATGCGGGTTACGGATAAAGACGTCCTTCGTGGATACTTCTCGCCGCTTCAGCAGAGGGAGCTCGGCCAGCACCGGTAGAGAGCAGTGCCCGGCAATATCACGGCGGCATTTTACACTATTGTCCAGCATGGAGAAGCCCACGAGTAAAACCATGGCAAGGGAGGCGCCTCCACCGGCTCCGCCCAGCACGAAAAGTGAGGTGTGCGGGGCTACGGGGCTATCCGGCCCGTGGGCGGACTCCAGTACACGCGCGCCCGGAGTGGCAATGGCCAGTGCAAGGGCATTTTCTTGTTCCTTGGTAAGCAAGAGCATATACAGCGCCTCGCGCACCTTGTGTTCTCGCAGAAGCGGGGTAAGATGCCTTGCATTCTCATTGAGTTGGGCCATGCGTTGCTCGTGTTCGCTGCGTTTTTGCAGCAGCATGGCAAGCTCTTGCTCAAGATTCTGCAGGTGATGCCCAAGGGCGCGGGTGGCAGCGGCGAGTGTGGCGGCCATCTGCTCGCGGTGGGCCACGATGATGGGATTTCGCTCGCCTGCGCTTTCGGCGATGCGGCGGTACTCCAGGCAGGCCTCGTTATAGGCGGCAATGGTACCGCTGAGGGCGGCGTCTGAGTCCCCATTCTCCACGGTGATGAGTTCGCTGCGGCTGCCTGCCTCCTGCATGGCTTCGGCTAGATTCTGCGTGAGACGAATGCGGGAGCGGAGGCGGAAGATGTAGT
>CALABM010000254.1 GCA_937885815.1 uncultured Verrucomicrobiales bacterium
CTGCATTTCCACCACCTTGGGGTCCACGAGAATGAGGCGGAGTTCATCTGGGCGGAACTTGTAGAGCATGGATAGAATCATGCTGTTCACGCAAACGGATTTACCGGAACCGGTGGTGCCGGCCACAAGAGTGTGGGGCATGGCGGCGAGGTCACCAATGACGGGGTTGCCATACACGTCCTTGCCCAGAGCCACGGGAATGCGGAGCTTGGGGGAGTGGAATGCTTCGCTCTGCAGGAGCTCTCGCAGGTAAACGGGGGATTTGAACTCGTTCTCCAGCTCTATGCCCACCGTGTTCTTGCCCGGAATGGGGGCGAGAATGTTAATGGACTTGCTCTGCGTGGCCATTCTGAGGTTGTCGGCCAGGTTGGAGATGCGGTTGAGCTTGAGGCCTTTGGGGGGATAGAACTCGTAGCGAGTGATGGACGGGCCTCGCGTAATGTCGCCAGCCTCTACATCAATGCGGAAGGAGGACAGTGTTTCGATGATGTTCTGCTGCGTGCTGTACATTTCCTCACGTGCGGCAGCCGTGTCTTCCTCTGCCGGCGGGCGGTAATTCAGCAGGTCATACGGGGGCAGGGGGTAATCCTCGTACATGGTGCGAGAATCCTCCGGCAGTTCCTGTCGGGTGGGTTTGGCTGCGGGTTTTATACGCTCCGTCATGCCCTGATTCGGGGTGGCTTTGGGCGCCGGTGCCGGTGAGGGCTTGAGGTGCGGATTCAGCCTCGGCAGGGGGGCGGGTGAAGGCGGTGTGTCGATGTCGTCCTCTTTATCAGCAGTCGGTCGCGGCTTGGCCGCAGACTGGCGTGTTTTCGCGGAGGGTGTTTCTTCAGTATCCTCCTCATCGTCGGTAATGCCCTTGAAGCGGCGGTACGCTTCTCTTGCCGCTGGACTCAGGGGCATGCCGGAACGGCTGCGGATGGGATTATCGTCATCGTCGATATCGGTTTCCAGTTGGCGCTCGATTTCGTCCTCCACCTCAGGCATAAGGTCGAGCAGGTTGTCTCCATTACCCTGATTACGCAGAGTACGGTCTGCGGGGCGCGGTGTTTGAGTGCGTACGGTCGGAGCCGGTGTGGCGACTTTCTGAGTAGCCGGGCGAGGGCCAAAACTCGGTACACGCTCCTCTTCCTCACGGTCTGAGGGGTCGAAGGGATCTCGCACGGGGGTCTGACGAACAGTGCGCTGAGGCTGGCGAGGCTGTGCAGGGGCTTCATGGGCCGGCACAGGGGGCGGGGCTGTTTGAATGGTCGGGCGAACTCGCTGTGGGAGTTGGCCTTGCGGGGCAGACTGAGGATTGCTCTGATGCTCAGGAGTCTGGCGTACCGGGGGGATGGGCAGCGGCTTGCGAGTGGGCGGAGGCTGTGGTACTACAGTTTGCGGGATGAAACGCGTCTCGTTGCCATTTTCGGGGCGTTCATCAACGAAGCCGGACGGAGTATCCGGTTCTGTCATTGGTTGCGGGGCTGTCTTCCAGTCTTCTTCGTCTTGCTGCTGGGCGTTCTTTCGGGCTTGATGCTTGTTCTTCAGGAAGCGGCAGAAGCAGCAGACGTCTGCCCAGAACGCAATGGCTACGCTTTTCGGGGTTTCGCGCACGAAGTAGATGAAGGCAATTGCGTGTGCTAGAAGGGTGGTGATGAGAGTCCAGCGAACATCTATCAGTTTTACCAGCACACAGGTGCCGTCAAAGTATCCCAAAAGACCACCAACACCGTACAGGTGTGTGGATTTTGCCCAATCTCTCCATATCCATGGCTGAACATCCAAGAAGGCGCATGTGGAGATTATCATAATGATGAGGGCTACCCATCTTGCGGTGCGTGCGCGGAGCGGAAAGATAATCATGTCCAATCCGAGGATGGCAAGAAGGGCGTAGCTATAAATGGAGGCAGCTCCGAGCAATGCATAGCTGAGCCCGGCAAGGTACATGCCCACTACTCCGAGAAGGTTCGTGCAAGGCTGATTTCCTGAAGCTTCGTGGCTTTCAGGGTTGAGGGCACTCCAGCCCATCTCGTTGATGTTGTATGAGAGTAGGCTGAGTATCAATAATATACACAAAGATACCACACCTACGCCGATTGCTCGGGTAGGCCAAGTTCTCACCGGCTCCATTTCGTCGTCGGTGTAGTTGTTTTCATCAAAATCCATCAGATTGGAAGCTTCATTCTATGTTTTTTTTCGCCGGGAGCAAGTCTAAATTGCGTCCTACGGCGCGCGAGTGGTTGTATCAGGGCTTACCCCCTCAGCGTCTGTCCGTTCTCCGGGGCAGGAAATTTTTCAGGGGAAACGCCGGCTGCTGACAGGGCCGCTGCGAGGTCATCCAGCGTTTCCTGGTACCCTTCATTAGCAAGCTGCCATGTGCCGAAGTGGCAGGCGATGGCTTTCTCGGCCCCCAGCATACCGAAGGCTTCCACGGCATCGGCCGGATTGGTGTGGTTCTTGCGAATCCATTCGGGCTTGTACATGCCGATAGGCAGGATGGCCAGCTGTGGTGCGCCCAGTCTGCTGCGGATTTCCTTGGGCCAGTCGCAGCGGGCGGTGTCTCCGGCAAAGTAGATGTGAGGGCCGTTTTTCACCAGCAGGGAGAAGCCGCACCAGAGGGAGCGGTTGGCGCTGGCGGTATCTCGGTAGCGCTTGCTCCAGTGCAGGGCCGGAGTGAGAACAATTTTCAGCTGCTCGCTAATTTGCACCTCGTCCCACCAATCCTTTTCCCGGCAGTTCGGCTCCGCGTCCAGATGGTAGGTGAGAAGACTCTTCAGCCCGAGAGGGACGATGAAGAGGGGATTGTCACGCTGGAACAGCCTTTGCAGCGTGGGCGCGTCAAAATGGTCGTAGTGGTCGTGAGAAATCAGGCAGACGTCTATTTTAGGCAGCTGCTCCCACGGAATGCCGACGGGGCGTTTGCGCTCCGGCCCCAGCGGCACGGGGCTGGTGTAATCACTCCATACGGGGTCCGTGAGGATATTCAGTCCTGCGCAGCGGATGAGCAGGGTGGAGTGATTTACCATGGTTACTTCCCAGTCGCTTCCGGTGACTTCTGCTGCGAGTTCGGGCTTGCAACTGTTTTCGTTCACGGTAGGGTAATGCCCTTTTTCTCCTCGCTCACTCAGCCAGCGCATGGCTGCTGATGTGCTGTAATCAAGGCTGACGGTGGGATTAAAGAAGCATGTGCCATCAAAATGATCCGTCACGGGCCCATGCCATTCTCCCGGGCGGCAGATGGTATGGGCCAGCAGTCTATCAAGCCCCCATCCTGCTGCCAGAAAGCCAGCGGTGCCGCCTGCAAGCCGACGCAAAAAGCGTCTGCGGCTCACTTTTTTCGGGTTTTCTGATGGCGTTTCACTCATATCACAAGTCGAAGTCCGGTTCCGGCGGTGGCATGGTCTGTTCCAACCATGTGTTCAGTATTTCCACGGCTGCGGCTTGGTCGATAATAGGCTTGAAGTCTTTCGCTTTCTTGCCGGCTTTGTGCAGCTTTTCTTGGGCTACAGTGGTCGTCAGGAACTCATCTACATAGATGAGCGGCAACTCCGGGAACTTTTCCCTGAGTTTTTGGCCAAAGCTTCTCACTTTTTCACAGGCGGTGCCCTCGGTGCCGTCCAGTCTCAGCGGCAGCCCCAGCACGAGACTGCGTATGCCTTTCTGCTCTACAAGCTCTGCAATGCGTTTCAGCGGCTCGGTTTTGGCCAGATGGATGCTTTCCACCGGGTGCGCCAGAATACCACAGGGATCCGTGGCTGCGATACCGATGCGAGCTTGTCCGTAGTCTATGCCGAGTGCTGGGTGCATGTTTGGAATGTAGGTTAGACTAAGTTATCGGGCAGTTTGTTCACGATTTTTTTGATATCGTCTGCTTGGTCTTTGCGAGCCACGAGCAAGGCGTCACCGGTGTCAACCACGATGAGGTCGTCCACGCCTACGAGCGCCACACGCTTGCCGTTCTGAGTAAAGACGATGTTGCTGCTGGCGTTCAGCGCGCTCAGGGGAGTGTTTGAGGCATTCTGTTGTTCGTCCGTGGGCAGGTATTTACTCACGGAAATCCATGAGCCCACATCGTCCCAATCGAAAGTGGCTTCGAAGTTCAGCACGCGGTCTGCCTTTTCCATCAGCGCGAAGTCAATGGAAATGGGGGTGAGTGTGGGGAACTCTGTGCGGATGAACTCAGGCAGGTTATCCGTGCAGGTGAGGCGGGTAATGAAATCTGCCAGCTGCGGCGTATGGGCTGCCAGCTGGGAGCGCACGTGGGCTACGTTCCAGATGAACATGCCGGCGTTCCAAGTGAAGTTTCCGCTCTCCAGATATTGGGCGGCAGTGGCGGAGTCCGGCTTCTCGCGGAAGCGTACAACTTCGTAGCAATCGTGAGTTAAGCCTTCCGCGTTGAGCTTTCCGGCGCGCTCGATGTAACCATAGCTGGGGCAAGCCCATGTGGGGCGGATGCCGATAGTCATCAGCGCATTTTCCTTTTCTGCCAGAGCCAGAGCATCCGCTGCCAGTGCTCGGAAGGAGTCATCATCCAGTATCAGTGAATCGCTGGGGATGATAATCATGTTCGCCTGCGGGTCGCGCGCGGCAATGAGGCCGATTCCCAGTGCCACGGCTGGGGCTGTATCTCTTCTCGCCGGTTCCGCAACAATGTTTTCAGCCGGTATTTCTGCCACCTGACGGCGTACCTCTTCCTCCTGCAGATGATTTGTCAGAATGAAAATGTTCTCTGCCGGTACTAAGCCGCTCACTCGGTCCACGGCCTGTCGCAGCATGGTACCCTTGCCGAACAGGTCCAGTAACTGTTTCGGCTTCGCGTTTCGTGAAAGCGGCCAGAAGCGAGTTCCGCTTCCCCCTGCCAGTATCAGAGCATAGTTTGACATCTTACGCAGAGTATAAAGTTCGCGCTGCCGCTGGTCAAGTTTTTTTTCTTTAGCCACCCTGTAGGTTATTCCGAAGTCGCCCCATGCTGCAGTGAGCGGTAGTCTGAGGTGCGTGTCGAAAAAGCCCTGTAGGTTATTCCGGAGGAGGCCCGTGCTGCAGTGAAAGTTGGAAAATTTGTTGATATTCAGCTGTTTGGAGATGCGGAAAAAATAAAAAGTTGCAAAAAAATGGAGTATTGTGATGAAAATAATACATTATGAGCAGCGAATCCGTAGGCGAGGAATCAGTGAATGTGTTCGAGGGTAATTCAGGCAAAGTTCACGGAGGGGAGTCGTGTATTCCGGTATCCGGTGAAGTCTCTTTCCGTGTACTTGCAGCGCATGCAATACAGTCCAAAAGCGGATGCCGGAAGCGAACGGTCGAAGAGGTTAAACAATACGTGCAGCGCCTGGAGGCGCAGGCCCCGGCATTTATGAACAAAGCCGTGCGGAGTATCAGTACGAGGGATTGCCGGCAGGTGATTACTGACTGCTGGCAGACTGTGACCACGCAGAACAAGGCACGCCACATATTGCACGGTATATTTGGGTACGCACTCAGCCAAGGCTGGGCGAACGAAAATCCTGCTAAGGGGGTGGATATCAGCGTGCGCCGTAAGGCGTCTGTTCATCCTCTGGAGCTGGCCCAAGTGCGCCGCTTGTTACAGGTGCTTACACAGCCCGCCCACATTAGCTGTGCTCCTGCTGTGGGAATGATGCTGTGGTCTGATGTGAGCTCGGCAGAGGTGGAGAAGCTTTGCTGGCGTGATGTGGATTTGGAGCGCGGCTATATCCTGATACCTGCTGAGCATGCGAAAAATGGACGTGCGCGGCAAGTGGTGATATATCCGGCTCTCGCTGAATGGATTTGCAGCACTCGTGCCATACGCTTGCCGAACTTCCCGGTTGTCCCCCGCGGTTGGCGGCGGCGGTGGAAGGATATTCGTATGCTTGCCGGGCTTCAAGGGCAAGCACCCGATATGATGAGGCACACGTTTGCCACATGCCATGCGCTGCATTTTGGTACATTGCCCTCATTTTCTGCTGAGGCAGGGGGGATGATTCAGGTGCAGGCGCCTGCATGCTATTTCGAACAAAATGTCATTTCACGGAAGGAAGCCGGGGTGTTCTGGGGTGCTCTCCGATATCTCATGGACGCTGAGGCTCATTCATAACATGCGGGGAGGGGCCGTTGGCGAAGTTTTAGCTTGCAATTTGACGCAGAATGATGTCTAATATCTGCGTATGAACAAGATAGCTATCTGTCTGCTTTGTGTGGCTGCGGCCGTCATGCTGAACTCCTGTGGTAAGTGTGCCTGTGGTTCTTATAACAGCGACTACCTGCGCGACGTTCCCAGATCTTCCTCCCGCAGCTTCCGTTAAGCTATGTCATTTGAGATTCGAGAGAAACCGAGTGAGTTTGAGCGTGCTTTGCTGGTTGGCCTTGGGCTGCCCGGGGAGTCTCGCCGTGAGCGGACGGCTCTGCTGGCTGAGCTTGAGGATTTGGTGAAGAACCTCGGTATAGGAATCGCGGAGTGCAGGCTGGAGTTTACCCGTGAGCTGCAGGCCAAGTACCTGTGCGGTGTGGGTAAGGCTGAGGAGATTCGCGCCTTAGCCGAGGAGCTGGATGCAGACTGTGTGATATTTGATAATCTTTTGGCGCCTTCCCAGCAGCGTGAATGGGAAAAGCTGCTGGAGGTCACGGTGATGGATCGTGAGGAGATTATCTTGGATATTTTTGCTCGCCGAGCTCGTACTCGTGAGGCCGTGCTGCAGGTGGATCTCGCTCGCATGCAGTATGCTCTGCCTCGCATGGCCGGCATGTGGAAGCACTTGGACCGCCAGCGTGGTGGTTCCGGTGGTGGAAAAGGTGGTGGCGCAGCAGCCCGTGGTGAGGGTGAAAAACAGATTGAAGTGGATCGCCGTCTTGCCCATGAGCGTATAGAAGCCATTCGTGATGAGCTGGAAGTCGTGCGCCGTCAGCGTGGTACGCAGCGCAAGGAGCGCAATCGCCAGGGAATTCCCTCCGCGGCTATTGTGGGCTATACGAACGCCGGTAAATCATCTCTGCTGAATCTCGTTACCGGTGCAGATGTACTTGCTCAGAATATTCTTTTCGCCACGCTTGATACAACGAGCCGCAAGATTGAGCTTCCCGATGGTCAGCCGCTTGTGCTGACTGATACTGTGGGCTTTATCCGTAATCTTCCGCACCGTCTTGTGGAGGCGTTCAAATCCACGCTGGAGGAGGCCACGCTGGCTGATTTCCTTATTCAGGTGGTGGACGCGAGTGACCGCGAGGCTCTGCGCCATTATGAGACGACCTGTGAGGTGCTGGCTGAGCTCGGTGCAGCAGACAAGCCCATGGTAGTTGTCTGGAATAAGACGGATCTTATCCCTGATGATGTGAGAGATGCCACGTTGGAGGCTTTGGCTGATAAGGTGAAGTGCCCGAGCATTCAGGCTAGTGTGCTGAAGGAACAGGGCATGGATAAGTTGCTGGCTTCGTGCGTGGAGATGCTCTCACATCGTGTCACCACTGCCCGTTATCGTATACCATTGGCAGAAAGCCGCATTATTGCTATCATGCACCGTGATGGTAAGGTGGTGAATACTGAATATGAGGGTAATGATGCTATCGTGGAGGCGATTCTTCCCCGCGAGTTTGCAGCACGCATAGAATCTTATAAAATCTAAAGCCTACGTATTATGATGAAACGTGCACTGCCGCTTCTTCTCGTGCTTCTGTTTCCTGCCTGTCAGACTCAGACCACGCCTGAGGAGTATTTCCGGGCCGGAGATGAGATGGAGGTAGCTACTCGGAATGTGCGTAAAGCCCGCACCTTTGAGGCCTTTATTGCCAGCCCCACTTATCGCAACTCCCGCGACTACTGGCGTGGTGGCAGCATAGAGCAGTACAATCCCTCAAACTCGCGCGTGGAGTTCTTGCTGGATGAGCAGCGTGGCCGCTTGTATATCAATGATGTTATCGCCATGGATTTCCCCATCTGTTCCGGGCGATATGGCGGGCATGAAACGCCGCGCGGTACTTTCCGTATCACGGAAAAGAAGCGTGAGCACCGTTCTTCCCTCTACGGCTCTTTTGTGAATGCGGCCGGTGATTCCGTGGAGAGCGGGGTGTGCTCAAGGGATGCTCGCCCGGATGGTACGCGCTTTGAGGGAACGCTTATGCCGTACTGGATGCGTTTCAATGGTGCCATCGGTATGCACACCGGCAGGGTGGAGCGCGAGGGCGCATCCCACGGCTGTGTCCGTGTGCCTGAGGAGGCCTGCAGTATTCTTTTCGATAAGCTGGCAGTAGGCTCTCGTGTAATTGTACGCTGATTGTCATTATGATAGCTCGCCTGCACTCAGCAGCCGTAAACGGCATTGACGGCTATGAAGTCATGGTCGAGGTGGATATGCGCCAAGTTAAGGACGTGGAGCGCATGTCCATTGTCGGCCTGCCGGATACTGCCGTGCGCGAGAGTGTGCAGCGTGTTACTTCTGCGCTGAAGAACAGTAGTTTCTTCTGCCCCGGGGAAATGCTTGTCACGGTGAATCTGGCCCCGGCGGATATGAAGAAGCAGGGCGCCGGGTTTGACCTCCCCATCGCGCTCGGGCTGGAAATGACGATTCAGCAGAATTATGAAGATGTGCCGGAGCCGTGGAAACGCCGTGTTCCTCTGCATACGGATGACTGGTGCATGATTGGCGAGCTTGCGCTGGATGGCATGGTACGCGGTGTGCGTGGTGTGCTGCCGCAGGCTGTAGCTGCCAGAGATGCAGGGCGAAAGTATTTGATGGTGGCTCAGGAGAATGCGGCGGAAGCTGCTGTGGTGGAGGGGATTACAGTATATGCTGTAGAGAATCTCTCAGAGGCGTGGGCATTGCTGCTGGAGCGTGAATATTTCACCCCGTGTTCTCCGGCTGAGGTGGCCGTTGATGCTCAGAGTCAGGTGGATTTTGATGAGATTAAGGGGCAGCCATACGCTCGCCGTGCCATGGAAATTGCCGCGGCAGGTGGGCATAATCTGCTGCTGTGTGGTAGTCCCGGTAGTGGCAAGAGCATGCTTGCCCGCCGCCTTCCCACCATTCTTCCGCCGCTTACTCAGGAAGAGGCTCTTACTTCCAGCAAGATTCATTCGGTGTGCGGCTTGTTGCCGCGAAATGGCGGGCTGCTCACTACTCGCCCGTACCGCGCGCCACATCATACGATATCGGACGTCGGCCTCATGGGCGGTGGAACCGCTATTTCGCCGGGTGAAATTTCCCTTGCTCATAATGGCGTGCTTTTCTTGGACGAGCTGCCGGAGTTTTCTCGCCGCACGTTGGAGACGCTGCGTCAACCGCTGGAAAGCGGAGTTGTCACCATTTCCCGAGCTTCCGGAAGCATGGATTTTCCCTGTGAGTTCATGCTGGTGGCGGCCATGAACCCGTGCCCCTGTGGCTATCTTGGTGACCCGCGCCACAGCTGCCGTTGTAACCACGCTGCTATAGACCGTTACCGCCGTAAAATATCCGGCCCGTTGCTGGATCGCTTTGACATGATTATCGAAGTACCGCCTGTTGATCCCTCTCAGCTGCTTACTCGGCCGGATGGTGAGCGCAGCGCGGATATCCGTGCTCGCGTGTTGGCTGCTCGTGAGCGCCAGCAGAAACGCTATGCGGCCACAGGTGTGAGCTGTAATGCTCGCCTCTCCGGAAAACAGCTTCGAACTTTCTGCCCGCTTACTGAGCCTCAACAGAATATGCTGCTGCAGGCTGTGGAGCAGTTTGGCCTCTCAGCCCGAGCTTTTGACCGCATCCTGCGTGTGGCTCGCACGATTGCGGACCTCGCCGGGCATGATACGCCCACGGATAATGACCTCTTCGAGGCCATTCAGTTCCGTCAGTTTGAAACTCAGCTCCGCTCTTGAAATCCGGTCGCTTCTCCGGGAAGAACGGTGAGCAGCGCTGGATAATAGGCTTGCGCTGTCATATTTCCTTCATGTTAGCACAATACGCGCTTGCTATAGCGGGACTTTCCGTGTAAGATACCCGCGTAAGAATATGAGTGCTCTCAGAAATCAGTTGTTTGAGGAAATCCTGCAGGCCCGTCAGCGTGTGTATGCCGTGGGTGAGCCCACGCCGCTTCAGCGTCTGAACCTGCCGGGGGTGGATGCCGTGGTATATGCCAAGCGCGAGGATCTGGGGCCCATTAAGGCTTATAAGTGGCGCGGCGCCTATAACTGCATGTGCAAGCTCACTCCGGAGCAGCGTGCCGGTGGTGTGGTGGCTGCCAGTGCCGGTAACCATGGACAAGGCGTGGCGTTGGCCGCACGCCGTCTGGGGTGCAAGGCTCATATTTTCATGCCTCGCTCTACGCCCATTGTAAAGCAGAATGCAGTGAAGAGCCATGGCGGTGATAACGTGGAAATCGTGCTCACGGGTGACTCTTATGATGCCGCTTCCGCTGCTGCTCACGATTTTGCTGATGAGAATAACCTCACCTTCGTGCACCCCTATGATGACCTTGCCACCATGGGTGGTCAGGGAACGCTGGCTGACGAAGTGGTGATGAGCGGGCAGGGGACCTTTGACCGCGTGTACCTGCAGATTGGCGGTGGTGGTCTTGCCGCCGGTTGTGCCTGCTGGTTTAAGAAGTTCTGGCCGGAGTGCAAATGCATCGGCGTGGAAGGCGTGAAGCAGGCCAGCATGAAGCTGGCGGTGGAGAGTGGCGAGCGCAAGCCACTTCCGTATGTGGATGTGTTCTGTGACGGCACCGCCGTGCGTGTGGCCGGTGAATATACTTTTGAGCTCTGCCGCGAGCTGCTGGACGGCTTCGTGACAATCACGAACGATGAGGTCTGCCAGGCCATTCGCTCGCTCTGGAATGGCCTCCGCGTGGTTCCTGAGCCTTCCGGCGCCATGGGCTTGGCCGCTCTGCTGCAGGATTGGGACGCCGGCAAGATTAAGCCCGGTGAGAAGTGCCTCGTGGTGCTTTCCGGCGGTAATATGGACTTCTCCCAGCTGGGCGTAGTTGCTGCCCGTGGCGGTGTGCGTGAGACGAACCGCACCCTGCGCTACCTGCGCATTCCCATGGAAACAAAGCGTGGGCAGATTCTCAAATACCTCAATCACATCCCCGAAGGTGTGCAGCTGATGGACGTGCAGTTTGGCCGCCTGAATGGTGATATTCAGCACCCTGTGTTCGGCATACTCGGTACGGATGAGCAGTTTGCTGAGATTGAAATCGGCCTTGCAGCTCGCGGGCTCTCTGCTGAGGATGTGACGAATGATGATGATGTGCGCTTCCGCATGATTTCCTATGATCGTGTGCACCTGAGCCACCCGGTGTTCTTCGTCATTGAGTTCCCGGAGCGTCCCGGCGCCTTCTTGGAGTTCATGAGCGGTGTGGGGCAGTATGCTAACTTGTGCTACTTTAATTATAAGTATTCCGGTGAGCAGGTGGGCCGCGCCATGGTGGGGCTGGAGTTCCTCTCCGTGCAGGATCGTGAGGCCTGCCGAGAGTTCGCTGAGTCCATGAAGGGCACGACCATTCAGAGCATCAAGGAAATGCCGGATAGGGTGCGCCGCCGCGTGCTTGATAACATGTCACCCATGGAGGGTTAATGCCGCCATGCTGATACTGGCCTCTCAGTCACCGCGGCGCCGAGAACTGCTGCGCCGCGAGGGTGTGGACTTCATCGTGGTGGTGAAGGATACGGAAGAGATTCATGATGCCTCCCTGCCGCCGCAGGAGCTCTGTGCTCATAATGCAGCGGCAAAGGCTGAGGCTGTGGCTGTGGAATATCCTGAGGCCACCGTGCTGGGGGCTGATACGCTGGTATTCATTGATGGCACGCCGCTGGGAAAGCCTGCGGATGAGGAAGACGCCGTCCGTATGCTGATGCAGCTGCAAGGGCGAGCTCACTGTGTCTGTACGGCAGTGGCTGTGATTCTGCCCGGTGGCGAACGCCGTGATTTTGCTGAAATCAGCTACGTGCGTTTTCGCCCTTTGTCAGAACAGGATGTGCGCCATTACATGCAGCTTGTCAATGTGATGGATAAAGCGGGCGCCTATGCCATTCAGGAGCATGGCGAGCTGATTATTGAAGGCATAGAGGGCGATTATGATAATATCGTCGGCCTCCCTGTCACCCGACTGCTGCAGGTGCTGCGCGGCTGAAGGATTATTTGTTCTCCTCCGGCATGAGCGTGATAAGCGTAATCTCAGCCGGAACGCCTAAGCGCAGGCAGCCCGGAGTCCAGAGGCTTGTGCCGCCTGAGACGTATAGCTGCATGTTTTCCACGCGGTACAGGCCGTAGACGAAGCCCTCGTTCATGGATGCTACCACCTGCTGCAGGCAGGGGAATTGTCCGCCATGAGTATGGCCGCTGAGCTGCAGGTCTATGCCCAGATGGGCGGCTTCTCTGGCCACAGACGGGCGGTGGGAGAGCAGGATGGTGGGCAGGGTGGAATCCACCTGTCCGCCCATGAGTTCGCTCAGCCTCGTGGCTCTTTCGTTGCCTCTGAAGGCCACGGGATCGTGCAGGCCTATCAGCTGCAGGGACTTGGTGGTGCCGTCCTCCCCGCGTGTGCTCAGGTATGCGGCTCGGCCATCAATGAAGCGTATTCCCAGTCGGCGATAGAATTGCATCCATTCCACGTGCCCCCAGAAATAATCATGATTTCCGCATACGGCATAAGTGCCCATGGCGCTCTCCAGTTTTCCGAGGGGGGCGAGAGCGGCTCCGCAGGTCTCCACTTTGCCATCTGCAAAATCACCGGTGATGACGATGACATCCGGCTGCAGCTCGTTGGTGCGCCGTACGATGTCCTCGTAAAAGGCGGCATCTTTCGTGCTGTCCGCATGTAGGTCTGAGAGCTGCACCACGCGGATGGGGGCGGCATTTGCCTCCATGTGAGGTACACGCACCGTAATTTGCTTTACTACGGGAGGCTGTGCTCCGCACCATGTACCCCATGTAGCCAGCCCCAGAACCATCAGTAGCAAGGAGAGGTTCAGCGCGTTGTTTGCTTCCCGCCATGCAGCTGATTTGCATTTGAAGAGGAGTAGCAGGAGGGAAATCGGTACGCGGATAATGTCCACGATTAACAGAAGTACCGCGTATCCCACCACAGCGCTGAACAGGGCACAGCCACCCCATATCAGCCAAGCCGGCAGCTCAGGTGTGAAGAAATTCTTTCCTTCAATCACGTAGAATACATGGAACTTAAAGGCTGCCAGTAAGGTGATAAGGATGAGAATTGTTTTTACGGTGCGGCCGCAGCTCAGAGGCGTAACGGCTCGGAGTATCACATACAGCGCTACAAAAAGGGCAATGATGGATGAGTACAGTATCATGGTGCAGAACGGCGCACAGTTTATAGACGGCTGCCTATCTTGTCAAGCTCAGATCGCGCTTGCAATCAGGGAAAAAATCTGGTAGAATGCCCGCCATGAAGTTTCTCATTACCGCCGGCCCCACGCGTGAGGCCATTGACCCCGTTCGCTACCTCACTAACCGCTCATCCGGGCGCATGGGGTATGCACTGGCCGGCGCAGCCCGCCATGAAGGGCATGAGGTGCTGCTTATCTCCGGCCCCACCACGCTGGATGTGCCTGCCGGGGTGGATTTCATCCATGTGGAGAGCGCACAGCAGATGTACGATGCCGTGCGTGACATGCTGAAAGGGGTGGATGTGGCCATTCTTTGCGCCGCTGTGGCGGATTATCGCCCCGTGGCCGTGGCGGAGCAGAAGATGAAGAAGAATGCTGAGCGGCTCGTGCTGGAGCTGGAGCGTACACCTGATATTCTGGGGAGTATGCGCTCGGTGTTCGGCTTTGAAGGTAAGTTGATAGGATTTGCTGCTGAGACGCAGAACGTGGTGGAGTACGCCCGTGGTAAGCAGCAGCGCAAGCAGTGTGATTTCGTGGTCGCTAATGACGTGTCGCAGCCCGGTATCGGCTTTGATTCTCGCGAGAACGCCGTCGTGCTCGTCTACCCGGACCATGAGGTGCACCTTGAGAAGGACACCAAGGAGCACATTGCGATGCACATCATTGAACATGCTGTTTCCCTGCCATGACCGTTACCATGGAAATGCTCGGCTGGAATGCTGAGCTCGCTGCCGCTTTTGAGGCTCTGGGCCACCCCGAGTGGTATCCGGCCCGTATTATCCGCGAGACCAAGATTAACTTCACCGTTATTGCTAAGGGGAAGGGGGATCATGAGGTGGTGCTCAGCGGCAAGGTGTGGCATGATGCCGTGAGTGATGCTGATTTGCCCACCGTGGGTGACTGGGTGGCAGTGGACCCGGGGCAGGGAAAAGACCTCCCTGTTATCCGCGCTATGCTGCCTCGCCGTAATCGATTCTCTCGCAAGGCGCCGGGAAAGAGCTGTGCTGAGCAGGTTATCGGCACGAACGTGGATATCGTCGTCGTTGTGACGGATGCGGATAGCGATTACAATTTGCGCCGAATTGAGCGCTATCTCACCCTCATTCATAAGTGCGGGGCCAAGCCTGTGGTGCTCATCAACAAGGCGGACGCCGTACCGGAGGAGCAGATGAAGCAGGCTTGTGATGAAGTGGCTGCCCTCGGCGTGGAGGTGTACCCCATCGTGGCGCGCTGGAAGAAGGGGTATCCCAAGTACCTCCGCCGCGTTCCCAAGGGAACCACTATCACGATTGTTGGCTCTTCCGGTGTGGGCAAGAGCACATTTGTGAACTCCTTGCTGGGGGATGAATGGCTGGAAACCGGTGGCGTGAATGAAGTTACCGGCAAGGGGCGCCACACCACTGTGGCTCGTGAGCTAGTGGTGCTTCCGGGCGGTGGCGTTCTCATTGATAATCCCGGTATGAGAGAGATTCAGATGTGGACGGATGTAGCCTCCCTGCGTGCGCAGTTTGACGACCTCGCCGCGCTTGCGGCGCAGTGCCGATTTGCGGATTGCTCGCACAGGAAGGACGCCGGGTGCGCCATTCGTGCCGCCTTGGAGAACGGCTCCCTCTCTCCTGAGCGTTATGAGCACTTCCTGAATCTGGACGCTGAAATTGCCGAGCTCGAGCGCCGCTCCGCTAAGCGACAGATGACTCTCGAACGCGTTTCCCGCCGAGAAAAGCGGAATACCATGCGTAATCGCGATGACCGCGAGGATATGCGCCGGGATTTGCATCCGAATCGCCGCTGATTCTGAACTCTTTTCTTGTTACTTCAGCTCGTTCTTGCCCGGCTGTATTGTCGGCGGACTCGCTTTATTTCATTTAATGTGAAAAAAAAGCAAAAAAATTAACTTAGGAACTTGAAAAGTTCTGCATGTTATGGTATTATTTAATCATGGACGCTTCACGCGCACATGTCCGGTATTGTACCCGTGCGTCAAGGTGTCAAACGTCAGAAAGCCTGTCACATGTTAAGTCCCGCTCTTAATCCCGATCGCGCCACACTGAACTTCCTCAACGCCTACTCCGAGGAAGTGCGTAACGAAGGTGAGAAGCTCCAGAAAGATGGAGCCGTTACGCAAATTTTCGGAAATCACCTCTTCATTCAGGGAAGAGTTGAGACCCGGCACGGCATTTTCCGCACCAGCCTGCGCCTGCAGGGCAACCGCTGGTTCGGTTCCGCTACTGCTGAGGACGAAGATGTAGCCGGTGCATGCCTCATCGCCACCATGATTGAGCGCATGTATCGTGGTACTAGTATGCCGGAAAGCCCGAATGAGCTGAACGAAATCCCCCTTACTGACGTGCTGGAAGAGAAGCTGGATCGTGATCTCGACCAGAAGGAAATTGACTTCGTTACCAAGCTTGAAAAGCGCTACCGCCGTTTTGCTATTGAGCAGGAGATTCATGACCATGACCTTGTGCGCCTCAATCCCCGCTGGGATATCACCGGCTATGAGGCTCTGGATCTCTGGCCCGTGCCCCCCAAGAACATCCTTGAGTTCTGGAACTACATCGCTTATGCTTTCGCTAAGAAGCGTATCTCGTACCCGGACTTCATGAATGTGGTCACGGATCTTGAGAAGGTGCAGCGCAGAATCAGCGAGTGGGAGCGCGAGAAGGAAATCGGCACTTGGTATGAGCGCATTCAGAGCGTGAATGAGCGCCCGCCGCAGCCGCCGCGCCACCCCATGCACATGCGCCTCGTGTCCACCATCAACGAGGCGCGCTTTGAGTTCCGCTATACGGATAAGGAAGACTGGACCCCCATCCGCGAACGCGCCCAGCTGGATACCCTGTTGGGTGAGTTCCTGCATGGTGCCTTGAAGACGGATCCGCAGACGGATATTCTTCTTAATGTGCTGCGTGACTACGCGGACCGCGAGGGTACCGTTATTCTGGATTTGGACAGCGAGGCCTCCTGCTGCGTGATGAACCGCCTCTTCCACCAGCCTGCTCTGAAGGGCTATCTGGTGAACTTGGATGAGTGCTACTTCAAGGTGGTTAAGGAGCCGCTTAAGTGGATTTGTATTGATGATCCCATCGTGCCGGATTGCTATGGCCTTCAGCTTGTTACAGCTGCCGGTGTGCACGTGACTCACTCCGTGCGCCAGCTGCCCGGACAGGTGGAGCTGTACCAGTCTGACGAAACCGTCTTCCCCGGGCCTCCCAGATGGCTGGAGAGCACGGAAGTGGAGCCGCGCTATTCCATCCCCAAATCAGTTATTGATAGCCTTGATGGTGTGGAGTTCCTCCGCAAGATTGGTGCCACTCTGCCGCCCAGTATGGAGGAGCGCGTGGTGGACATCGAGATGAAGCCCACCTTCGCCATGAAGATTGTGCGAGGCCTCACCAGTGCGGATACGGAGCATGTGCTGCTGGAGGTTACCGCTCAGGATGACCCCGGCCGCCGCAAGGAGCGTTTGGGTAAGGATGATTGGGAGCTGGTGGAACAGAAGCCGATGAAGGACGATACGCTGCTGCGTTTCATCCGCGATTACCTGTACCCCATCCCCGGCCTGCTGG
>CALABM010000255.1 GCA_937885815.1 uncultured Verrucomicrobiales bacterium
TCGGAAGCTTCCGGGAGCTCCGTGTTGATGCATGTTTCGGGCATGTCTACGCTGAGCTCAGCTTCGGAAGCTTCCGGGAGCTCCGTGTTGATGCATGTTTCGGGCATGTCTACGCTGACCTCAGCTTCGGAAGTATTGGGAAGTATTTCGCTTGGGGTTGCCTCAGATTTCCTATCAATAGGTATCATTGGCATGTCGCCTGCATCAGAAATCGGTACGTTATTCTCGTGAATAAGAGGTTCGCCGTCGTTATCTTGTAGCGTTACGGTGATGATAGGCACCTTCCCATCTACCACTGTCACTCCCGGACACTTGGAAGACTCACTAGTGCCGGTGGGAACTGTGTTTTCCAATTCTGCAAGCCATTCTTCCACAGATTTCCAACGTCTGTCAGAATAGGGAGCGAGCGCTTTATCTATGCTCTTGAGGAAAGAGGGGGTGAATCTGCCGATAAGGGATGAGTCTGAACTGAGCGGTTTGTATGAGTAAAGGCCTCCCATTACTCCGGAGGATTCACCACGAATGAGGCGATAGCAAAGTTCTCCGAGAGCCGGTATTTCATTTCCCTCTTTATTGTCAGCGCCAGATATAGCAATGTTTGTCAGAATTGGGGCTCCAGTCTCTGTGATAAGGACGCTCTTACCGTTGATGTTCGAATGGCCTATGCCAATCTTGTTCAGGTTATGCAGGGTGTTGAGCAAGCTGATGAGTACGGGGGCCAGCCAGTTTTCTGAAATGTCAGAGGGAGGCGGAGCTGCCTGAGTGAGGAGCCTATCAGTGTAGTGAGGTGATACGCTGTATGTTGTGCCAAGTGCAGAGAAAAACGCCAGAACCTCTGCTACATTGGGTTGCTGTTGCCGTGCTAGGGCGCTGACATCGTTAGAGAATCTTGTCAGAGATTCCTGATAGTTAAGCTCATTTCCGGCGGAAGGAATTACTTCGAAAGTGTAATTATCTCGCGTCGCGAACATTTTAGGCAGGTGTTCACGAAGCTCCACTTCATAATCCAGAAAAGTGTTTTTTGCCAGATATGTAATGCTGGAGTTGTCTTCTCTCAGCGTGTTAATGATGGTGTATTGCCCCAGTGTGGTGCCATTAGGGAGAACCCAGTTTTGTTCGTTCTGGCCTCTGGTGGGGCGGTCATCGTATATTCTTTGAGTTAACATCTTGAGTTGTTAATTTTAAAATTGCTGTTATCTTGTTAGTTCGTTAAGTTTCTGCTGGGCTTCTTCGTGGCCTTTGGCCGCGGCTTCTCTGTACATTTTGATAGCCATGTCTACGTCAACTGTTATATTGTTTATACCCAGTTGCAGGAATCGTGCCGTGTGATAGAGTCCGTCCGCATGCTCCAGAGCTGCTGCCTTAGAATAGCATTCGAAGGCTTTTTCCAAATCTTGCGCAGTTCCAATTCCGTTTTCGAAACAGCGCCCGAGGGCAACAATGGCATCCGGGTTGTCCTGAAGTGTAGCTTTCTTGTACCATTCAAAAGCTGTTACAGAATCCGGTTGGAGTTCTGTCCCGTTATCTCCGGAAATACCATTCTCATAAATGAGCCCGAGATAATACTGGGCTTCATTTTGTTGCCGTTCTGCTGCTTTGTTAAACCATTCCAGTGCAGTAAGTTCGTTTTTATCTGTTTCTTTACCGTGGTAGTAATATGTGCCCAGCTTGAACTGTGCTTCTGTCTGGCCGGCGGCAGCGGCTCGTCCGAACCAGATGAAGGCCTGGTGTTCATCTATAGCTGTGCCGGTACCCTCTTCATAACAGAGGGCTAGATTGTACATAGCTGTGCTGTGGCCCTGCTCTGCTGCCTTTGTATACTGCTCAAGGGCTGCGGTGTGATCTTGGGGCGTACCAATTCCCCAGTCATAACATACGCCGAGAGAGAATATAGCATTGGCATATCCTCTCTCTGCTGCTCGGGTATACCATTTGAATGCCTCTTGGGGCGCGGGGGCGCTGATAACACCTTTTTCGTGGAAAAGCCCCAAACGGTGCATGGCCGGAGCATGGCCCATTTCGGCAGATTTCTGGTACCAGTCAAAGGCAAGATTCAGGTTCTTCTCTGTTCCTGTGCCGAACTCGTAACAGAGGGCGAGCTCGTATTGTGCCGGAGCAAGGTTTTGTTTGGCCGCCTGTTCGTAGCAGTGAAAGACTCTGCTTAGTAGCTGTTCATCCTGCTGCGCTTGGGCTTTGTAGAGCTCCGCTAATCTGTATTGCGCTTCAGGAAGTCCCATTGCGGCTGCCTCTGTCATCAAGTGGATGGCTTGTCTGTCATCCCTTACAGTTCCTATTTCCTGAGCATGGCACATAGCCAGCCTGCAGATGGCTTCTGGGTCCTTCCGGGCTGCCGCAAGGGTATACAAGTGGAATACTTGTTCATGATTCACCTCGGTTCCCCAGCCATGCGTGTAACACTCTGCGAGGTGGATGATAGCAGAAACCTCACCTGCTTCTGCCGCGTTTTGCCAGTGGGCAAAGGCCATTTGGTGGAGCCTCTGAGCTTCTGCTTCATTACGGTCGACGCCTAATCCATCACGGTGCATGCAGCCAAGGCGAATCATGGCGTCTGGGCTATTCTCCTGTATTGCCTTTCTAAACCACTGTATGGCAGCAGTCTGGTTTTGCTCGCAATGTGTGCCTCGGCGGTAGTATTCTCCCAAGGTGTACATGGCTTCCGGGTATCCGTTTTCTGCGGCTTTGCGTATATAGTCAATACCCGTCTTGATATCTGTGTTTGAACCGGAGCTTCTTAAGTAACAGAGGCCAAGATGATAGTTGGCGGCTGGCAGGGACTTTGCCTTCCCGTACCAGAAAGTAGCTTGCTGGGCATTACGTTCTATATCTAGCCCTTTTTCGTATCTGTACCCCAGTGCCAGCTGAGCAGGGGCGTAGTTTGCCTCAGCGGCTTTTCTGAGCCATCGAAGTCCTTCTTTCCTGTTAGCTTCAGGAATGAGGTTAAACATTTGGAGGCAAGACCATGCGTACCAGTTTGCGGGGGTATTCGTGTTTTCCGCCTGACTGCGTGAGTATTCAACGAGTTGCGGATTTTCTTGCACTCTGTGAGCTAGCTCCTTTCGGCGCGCTCCGGGGAGCATGGGGGGCAAATTATGCTGAGGCCCACCGAACAGGTTGATAAACTCTTGGTATTGTTTTGGGGTAATGGGGGGCTGGGCTGGCGGTGGTGTTTCTTCCGGAAGTGCCTGCTGTGTGGTAGGCTCAGCTATGCTTTCTGAGTGGGCGAGAAGCGGAGAATATTTTTTGTATGCTGCTGCTAATACGAGACTAATAGCAGCGAACGTGAGCACGGCTGATATGAGCCAGAGCTTTTGGCTTTTGTTTTTGCCTGATTGCAGAATAGTGCTCAGGGGCTTTCTGCGCAGAGGTGTTGTTTTCTTGGGGGCGGCACTTTGGGTGCGAGGCAGCTCAATCTTCTCTTCTGAGGGGGGGGAAGTCAGGCTGTTTTGCCATTCTTCGGCTGATTGCCAGCGTTGTTCTGGGTGGAGTTGCAGTGCTTTGTCAATAGCTTGAAGAAAGTTTTGAGAGAATCTGGCTTGGAGCTGTGGAGACAGGGACAGCGTGGCGCAGTCTTCGCTGTCAGATAATCGTTCTAGCGCTGTCGGTGGTTTTTCGCCGGTTATGAGGCGATAGCATGTGGCCCCAAGTGCGTAAATATCGCTCCATGGGCCCTTATTGCCTTCTGTTTGCAACTGCTCAATAGGCGTGTAGCCGGGGGACTCCATTATAGTGCCGGTATGCTCGCCGACTAGTGATCGAGCCGTGCCGAAATCTATCAGAATGGGAGTCCCTTCTTGGGTTACGAGAATGTTTGATGGTTTCAAATCCCGGTGCACGACTCCGGCGCTATGGAGATAATTCAGCGCATTAAGAAGTTTCTGTAATATGGGAGCTAGCCACGCTTCATTAAGTTCTTCGGCGGATGGTGCCGCTTTGCTCAGTTCACGGCCTCCCACCCAAGGCATTACATAATATGCCGTTCCAAGAGTTTTGAATGCCTGAAGAACTTTAACGATATTGGGATGATTCAGCTTGGAAAGAGTGTTGGCTTCATCTATGAAGCGAGATAACGACCATTCGAAGCGTTCCTTGAAGGCGCCTTCGTTACTTACCGGGCATACTTCATATGTGTTTTCGCGACGGTAGGCGAAAGTGCGGGGAAGATTTTCCTTTATGACGACCTTTTCTCCGCTATCAGTATCTGTTGCCAGATAAGTCATGCCAAAGCCACCCTGTGCCAGTACCTTCAAAAGGCGATATTGCCCCAGCTGGAAGTCCTCGGGCAGGGAAAGTGTCATCAGCCCGCTTCGAGGGGCTGTCAGAGGGGATGTTTCTGGGCGGGGTAACATATCTACTAGTCCGCGTTATCACAGAGGCACTTATTTGAAAGGGAGAAGCTGTCTGAAGAGTTGGTCGAGGATTACTTCAGTTGAGGTGCTTTGATTCAGTGCCGGGGCGTTAGGGGATTCCAGCTGTCTTTGCGTTCTTCTCCTTATGGCATGAAAAGAAGACACGTTACCGCACTGGTAAGAGACGTGTGTGACATAACGATTGCCGGAAATATATCTGACACTGGAGATTGTCGCGGTGTACCCGCAATCATTTGTATGATTTGTTTTTTCCTGACCTGGAATTACGTCCACTTTGTCTTCTCCTCTATTATCAGTATCAGATTGATTGGGGATGGCAGGTGTGTAATAAGCATCCTCTTCCAAGGGCGTTGTGCCGTAGAGCTCGTTTTCATATGTTGGCTCCGGGCAGGGAGGCAGGGTATCCTCCTCCATGGTTGTGGTGCCGTAAGGCTCGTTTCCATATGCTGGCTCCGGGCGGGGAGTCTGGGGGCCATCCACCATGGTTGTTGTTCTGCTGGGCTCATTTTCACATGTAGGCACTGGAGTGGAGAGTTTGGTATCCACTTTCGGGGTAGTAGCGGCAGAGCCCTCATTATTCAGAGGTGACTGGCTCTTGATTGGCCCTGTGCCTGAATGAGATTCTTTGACGGCCTGCGGATTACTGGTTGTTGGTTGATCCGGAGAACTGTACAAAATCAGTAAAACTGTGGTTATCAGCAGAAGGCCAATAGCCGTCAGTACCATTTTTGCAACGGGGGATTGTAATATGTTCGTGGGCGTTGTTTGCTGGGGGACTACCGGTGGGCGGAATGCCGCCTTATTCGGAGCTGTTGCGCAAATCCACACAGCAGATATATTGTCTGAGGAACCATTTGCTGCAATGGCGGCCTTATTGGCCATAATCATGAGCACATTCTTGTACTGCGCCGTGTTGTTTGCTTCCCAGTTGGCCAGCGGCCATTGTTCATCCGGAAGCTGGTTCCAGAGGCCATCGCAGCAGAGCAGGAAGGAGTCTTGCTCGCTGAATGTGCCGTGGCTGATGTGCGGCTTAATCTTGTTCTCTGTTCCAAGCGCTTGCGTGAGAATGTTCTGATCCGGATGGTTTTTTGCTTCTTGCGGGCTGACTTCGCCTTTGTCAACAAGAATGCGCAGCAGAGAATCATCAATTGAGAGCTGCTTCCATTGGCCTTGGTAGGTCACATATGCTCGGCAGTCTCCTACGTTGATGCATGTGTACTGCCCATCATGGAGATATACTGCAACAAAGGCACTCTTACCGCTAAGGGCTGCGTTCCCTCCGGCATTCTGAATAATATCGGTATGGGCCTGTTGTACTGCTTGGGTAAGAATCTTTGCTGCTTCGTCAGCAGATACGCCGGCGTAGAGCTTGTCTTGCCAGTAGCGTTCTATTGTGGCTACGGCGGTTTGTGAGGCCTGTGCGCCGCCTACATGGCCACCGGCGCCATCTGCCACTACTGCCAGGGTTGCTTTGTCCGAGTGCCAGTGCCCGACACTGTCCTGCTGTGAGCTGCGGTCTCCTATCAGCTGCACTTCGATGGCTTTTTCCTCGCTGTTGTTCTCTGTAACTTTTTCTGAGATTTCTGTCGGCGTGCTCTCTGAGGCTGTTTTTTCCTGTTTTTCCACAACGTCAAAAATGATGATGGAGGCGTTATCTTGCTCTTCCTTATTCATTTTATTCAACTTCATGAGTAGCATTTCACACGTCTCAGCCGGTGAAGCCTGCCGAATTCCCGCGGAGTTCAGAAGTTCTTCCCATGCTGTTTCTGTGAGTGGGGCGAAACCATCAGAAACCATGATGTAGCGATCCCCCGGGCGGCAGACGTCCGTCGCTTCACTGAGGGGGGGCGCTTCTTCATTCGTTATTTTTCCACTCTCACCTTCACCTGCAAGTTTTTCTTCCAACGTGTAGGCTGTATTGATTTTTTTTACCACTCCATCACGCTGCAGGTATAGCAGGGCGTTGCCCATGCTCTGCCATTCTATCCCGTTCTCTGTTATTTTTGCGGCGATAAGGGTTGCTCCGGCGCTATTGCTGATGGCGCCTTCCACTGTTGCCTCCTTGAGGGCCTCGTTAGCTGTATTCAAAAAGCATGCAAGGCTATCATTTCCTCTTGTCACGTGGCTGTTAGCATAGGAGGAGACGATAAGCGTGCTGACTTCTTGCCCGTTTTCCATGCCATCTGAGAGCACTGCCATGAAACTTCCGGCCGTGGCTGCTTGCTCGGCATTACTGAACCAGACTGTATCTTTTTGGGCATCGCAGCGGCCTTTCCATGTGGCTGCCGCTGCTGAGATGCTGTAATCCGTAAAATTGATGATGGAATCCATAGCGATGGGGGCTGGATTGTTTGGTGTAGTGGAATGTGAGACCCTTTGTTATTTATATGTTTCGGTTTACCAGTTAAATGTCTCACCACAGAAGGGGACGAAGCGCAGCTTTGTATTTGGTGACACCTGAAGCACCTCTCCCTGTTCAAGTGGGGTACGCGAGTTTATTGTATCGCCATCACTCAGCTTTGTCATCTGCTGCGCATTTGGGCACATGTCGACATAAAAAGCTCTGTATTCAGCATCGTAATGGATGCTGTTTTGCCTGGCTGAGACATCGGGGTCATTTATCAGGCATATGGAGTTTTCTTTTGCTTGCCCGATGTAGTTTTCTCCTGATGTGATAACAAAAAACGTGCCTTTCATCGGGCCCGTAATCGCTACAAGCCAAGCCAAAGGCCATTCTTCTCTCGGAACCGGCACTATGCGGGTTGCATTTGTTGAAGACTCGCTTTCATGAACTCGGCCAGAATTCGTTCGGCTATAATCTTCGGGCTCAGTGCTTTGGCATTCTGGGCGGATAAGGCGTACCGTTCTATCTAGACGAACGGTCTTACTTTGGCTTATGTGCTGGGGGTGGGAGCGAGTTCTGAAGACATTGTTTGCCTCAGGCCGGTGTACCAATTGGGTGTCACCACCAGAACGGGCCTCCGGTCTGTGAATATACTGAGTTTTTTCAATGTCGCATGCTTGGTTCTCGTTTTTCCAGCGGTGGGTGCCATACAGCTCGTTTTGAGCAATGGACGGGCTGTTGGAATCGGAAGCCACAGAGGATGAGAGAGGAGCACCGCTGGTGGCGCTGTCCTCTCTCCCGGGTAAAGTGAGTCTCTGTACCTCAATGGTAGAGAAATTTGGGAACTCGTCTCGTGCTGGATTGCTATTTCTCATGTATAAGCTGCGATGTTAGGACTCTCTTTGCTGAACCATTGTTCAACAAATTTTGAATTTTAACTTGATTTTACCGAGTTCAAATTCCGTGTTGTGTCTCAGCTCGAGCGAAGTGAGGATTTGTCCGTTGGCGTATATGCGGTTAGTTGAGTTCAAATCAATGAGTGTCCATACACCATCCTCATCCAGTTTTAAGGCGCAGTGCACGCTGGAGACAGAGTTATCATCCAAGCAAATGTCGTTTTTACTACCACGGCCAATGTCGGTACGTGTCTCCGTAATGTTCCAGCTGCGTCCTGTGGCGGGTTCTTCCAGAATGGCCAGAACTCGTTTTTCAACCTTCACATCAGGGATGCGGCTGGAAGGCGGTGCAACGCGTAAAGTCGGAAGTTCTTCTTTATGTATCTCCAGTTCCTCATACTGCCTTTGGGGGGGAGTCTGAGGCGCTTCCGGGGTACTCGGCTTATTTTCATAATCTTCGTTACGCTGCTTAGAGCCTTTTCTGGCAAAAATGACGATAAGTATCAGAGCAAGAAGAACGCCGCCGACACTCCAGTACACCCATTCATCAATATTCTGAAGGTTCTTGAGGAGATTTTCCTGGCTGAACTCCATCAGAGACGGCTTGGGGGATTGCTGGTCTGGTGTAGCAAGGCTGCCCGTTACTGTGTGGGGCGCAGACTCGCTGACGTTTTCCTCTGCTGTGGCCGGTTGTGGCTGTACGATGAGTTCCGACTTCTTGGATGGTGGCGTGGAATCAGGCGTCTCGTTTTGTGCCTCGGCGGTAAAGAACGAGGCGAGGCAGAGGAGGCTGACACCGCACGCCTTCATGCTTGATTTGAAAGGTAAATGATTGTTCACGGCTGTTCTGATATGGTTATAAGTTCTGGCTCTGTTAGTTAATTCAGAGATTTCTCCTCTGAGTCTGCTTTAGCAGGAGTTTCTGTATTTCGGGGGGGAATGGGGGTCATGACATCATCGAAATCAGGCTCGACTACATCCGTGGCTCCGGGCAGTGAATCAAAGGGATTCACTGGGGGCGTATAGGTGGGGCCTGCATCTAACGATGTATCAAGTTCTTGCACGATGTAAAGATCATTGTTGCTTGCGTCCTTACCTTTTTCTCTATCGTAGTAGAGGATATATATACGATTATTTGAGGGGTCAAATATTTTAATGTGCATCTTGCCATTCAGCAGGGATACTGTACCATAACCGCTCCTGTCTATCAGGTTGCCTGTAATGGCAACTGTCCATTCCGGGTCATCTGACTGAGTTTTAGAGGATACCTCCATGAGGTAAACAATCCCGGGAAGTACCTTAACTCTGATGATGTCACCTACATTGGGGATATTTGCCTTCTGGCTCCAGTTTAAAGCCTGCTCATGAAGTGTGACACGGTACGCGCCTACGACTGACCCCTCTGGGGCATCTGAAAAGCTTTCGCTCTCTAATACTTCATTAACACCTGTGTTAAAGGTGCGGACTTCTTCATCGGCTCCGTACAGGCCGCCGACAATCTCACCATTTTTCGGAGAAGCGGCTTCCGTGGAATCAGTGGCCCCGGTGGTCGCCGTAGTCTCTGTGCCCTCGCCTTCGGTAGCATCACCGGCCCCGGTGGTTGCGTCGGCCCCGGTAGCCTCAGCGGGAGGGCTTGTGCCCGGTTTTTCTCCCAAGAGCGTTTCTGCATCATGCACATTTTGGCGTGTGATGAGCATAAGTGTTGCGCCTACGCAAATCGCTAGCGATATACCCATGAGCGCGGAAAGAAGGGTTCTTTTATTCATGTCAATTTTTAATCGAAAGTTTACAGAATAGTGATGGTGAAGCAGCAGTTCCCGATGTTTATGCGAGTGTCATTCTGCACCTTGAGACTTTGATTTTCGGTAAGTCTGATACCATCGATAACAGTACCATTGGTGGAGCCGGCGTCTCCGATGAGAAGCATATATCCGCCTTCAGCTGCGCGTACTTTGAATACCGCGTGGCAACGTGAAATCGTTGAGTCCGGAATGGTGAAATCACATGTATCGGCGCGTCCTATGTAGAAATTGCCCTTGTCCGCTATATCCTGCACTTTAATGGTGTATTCTACTTTTTCATTTGTTGAGAGCTTGCCAATGAGCTTCAATTTGTCATTTGTCTTAATGACGGCAGTCGTGGGGGTAAATACAGCATGATTGTCATCTTCATTTTCACCCACTTTCGGTTCTTTATTTGTTCCGGGGGTGTTTTTAGCGGAGCCTGAGAAACTAGTGATGAGCAGGTTGCAGCAGGTGAGAATAGTAGCCAGCATGAAGCCTACTGCCACGGCAAGAAGCACGCTGTCTGTCGTATCCCACTTTTTCTTTTTCTGAGTAGGGGCTTCCGGAGTCGCGGCCTCGGTGGCGCCTTCATTCTGCGCTACTGCTGTTGTCTCTGTTGCTGCCGTCTCTGCCGGTGTCTCAGCGGCTGCCGTTTCTGCTGGTGCGGTGGCAATGGCATCTTCCTGAGTATCGCCAGTGGCGGGTGCTTCAGAGGCCTCGGTGGGCTCTTTGGGCGTTCCCGCTTCGGTAGATACAATGGATGCACGTGAGCTGAGCTGAGACTCCTCTCCGCCCATTGGGGCAATGGGTGATGCCGCAGCTGCGATGGTTGGCTCTTCCTTCAGGCTTACGAGCAGATTAAAGCCTCTGCCGGTACTTGTGCTGCTGTCAACCCCGATATACAGTTTTTCGCCTTGGCGCACATCTACTTGGATGCGCTGCTTGTAGTAACGATTGTCTCGTTCATCAGAATAAACCGTATGCGGCAGGGGGGCCAGCGTTTGCACACTTTCTCCCCGGAATACCCCCAGCACGGGGCTGAATGAATGAGAGGAGTAGAGTGTGCGGATGCCTATCGTCATTTTTCCCGTCACCGGGGGAGTGACGCTGTACCACACTGTCTGGCCTATGCCGCCTTCCATTTCCGGCTCACCATTTTCTCTTGTTGCAGTCAAATTGGTGCCAAGGACGCAGGCTACGAGAGTGCCAGCTATGCCTTCTTGCTTGAACTCCGGGGAAATAAGTGCGGTTAATCCCTTTTCTAAAGCTGTACGTACAAAAATGTTGTTTGTACTATCCCCTCTCGTGCTCCAGTTGTTGAGAAGAATATTTTCCTCAATGTTGAATGAGGCCATGCTTTCGAGAGCCATTCTCAGCTTTTCTTCCAGCGGTTTCAACGGCGGTAGAGCAATGGCACGGCTGAAGTCGTCATTAATCACTTGCTCATTGCCGCAGATGGAGTACATGGATACGGAGGAGGCTGCGCGCAGTAACGCCGCGGCATTATTGTGGCTGGTCTCGTCACCTATGCTGTAAGTAAATCTTCTGCCATTGCGAGTGACTGTACGGGGGCGTGGATTAGAGAGTATGAGCTCGCTTCTTGCCCTCAGTCTGGTTGGCTCCGGTGCGCGGAGATCCAGTGCAGCACTCTCATAACTCATGAGCGTAGCAATAGGCGTTCCGTTTTCATCTGCGTATGTGCCGGCCGCGTCCGTCTCAGCCTGAGGGCCTCTTTGAATACTCTGGTAATCTGAGTGACCTGCACCAAACAGGTGGCAGAGTTCATGGCTCATGGTGTAATTACCATCGTTCTCCATGGCCATTCGGAATACGGAATATCTTCCTTTTGTTCGGTTGGTGTTCAGGTACAACGAGCCGTAGCGGCCTACTGAGGCTATCCCCATACAGCCACCTTTCCTTATAATCCGCCCCGTCTCAGGTGATCTTTCCTCGATGTCGTAATCAACCATCATGATGACTAAATCTGCATGGCTGAACTCCTCCGCCTCTCTGAGGGTCATGGGTCTCGAATCACCGTTCTTGCGGGATAACAGGCTGCCACTCATTGGGGTGCCTTTATCGTCTGACACGCCGTTTATCAAGAGATTTAAATCCGTTTCGATTTCTTCTCCAAATTGGCGCGTCTGCGACCTGTAATCTGCATGGAAGATGCCACTGCATCTGAAGCACACATCTCCTCTGAGCCCGGAATTACTCATGAGGTGGTTGAGCTGCTGAACGGATTCTTCTGCGATTTCGGCGGAGCTTCGGTTAACAAAATTACCCCTCCGCCCTACAGTCGAAAGTTTTTCTCTGGCCCCTTCATCAAAAACGAAGAGAATGTCGATGGTCGTTGGCGTGTTTTCTTCTGCTGCTTGTATGGTGCTGCCCATGAGCAGCGCGCATGCACATAGAAAGAGCTTCTTAATTTTTGATTTACTGGTGAACATATAGACAACTTATAAAGTTTTTGATGCAATACCTGTAACAATTGTTGAGATAAATTTCCTCCCGACCTTGAATAATGTGCATGAAAAACATAATTACACTGGACATCAGCAGTGCAAGTAGTGTTGTCCAGAACGCCATGCTCATATCTGCCACTACCGCCGGAATGTTCATCTGCTCGCCTCCTTGGGCTGCGGTTTGCAGTGCAAGGAGGATACCCCACACCGTGCCGATGAAGCCTAGCGTGGGCAGTAACCAGATAGCGTAGCGCAGAAAATTATAGCCCTGATCAATGTTGTTGTCTGTTATTTCTCTCTCGGCTTCCAAGAGTGACTGCGTGGTGCCGAGATTTCCCACAGCCTGATAATGCAGCGCAAGGCTCTTGAGCATTTCTGCCAGAACTCCGCGGAACGGAGACACCTTCGTGTAGATGCCGGCCATGTCATGCTTTGTGAGCAGGCTGGGTTTTTCTATTTCACTTAAGGAAGCGTCTGAACTCTCATCTTTCCCCCGTGAAAGAGCGTATGCATGCCTTACCTTTTTATCTTCAGCTTCCTGTGTGCGAATATAGGCGTACCTGACGCTCAGCTCTGCCAGCCCCAGATAGAACACAACCCACATCAGGTTCTGTACAGCTAAGTAGTCAACCTTTCCGTTTATCTTGTTAATGAGAAACGGTGCCGCACTACCTTCGTCCGGCAGACAGATATTAAGCAGCACAATGGTCAGTATAGCTAGCATAAATGATATGCAAGCTGCCATGGTGCGCATGCTTTTTAATGTTGTGCTCATGGGGCGTTTTCAGAAGAGTGAGTAATTCTGCAGTCGCTTTTAGAAAATATTATTGATAATCAAAGCTGTTATCAATAATTTCTCCGGTTTCCCGGTCAAGGTAGGGGCGGTTTTCCTTGTTATAGCAGTAAATAAGCTCACTGATGGTGGCTGTGATATTACCAAGCCGTACCTGGGTGTCACGTTTCACCCGGGCGTTCTCCACCTGTTCCCAGCCATTGTTTGTTTTGTAGTGAGTGCCGTTGGCTGAGCCCAAATCTGTGAGGATGTACTCACCGCGTTTTTCTGTAAGGCTGAGTTTCGCATGGCGGCGGCTGACAGTATCACTGTTTTGCCCCGTAATGGGGATGTCCGGTGCCTGAGCAGCGGGAATGGATGGATCTTTTCTTCCGATGATGAGTTCTTGTTTTGGCATTTTTGTAATGATTTAGAGGTTGTTAAAATCTGTCTGATTGAAGAAAATCTTGTTGCGGCTGTTCCACTGCGTTGACTCCCTCATTAGGAGTTATCGTGAGGGTTTCTGAGGTAACGGTTATATTAGCAAGGGGGGCTGATGTGCCGAGTTTTAACTCTGATGGGCTCATTTCTTTGACCCATGAGCCAATGAATGTGCCGTTCTTAATAGCAACGAGTTTTACCCTGTAACCGCGTATGACATAGGGGAACGAAGTCGCTCGTGCATGCTGGGTGCCCTCTGTATCATTATCTGCGGTTTTTACTGTACTGTAAACTCTTACTGTTTCCTCAGTAAAAGCATTTTCGTTACACTGAAGAGCGTTGTTGTTCAGATTTATTCTTCGGCTTACGGTGAATGAGGCCTGATAGTTGCCCGGTGTTATTTGCGGGTGCAGCCAGATGTCCGGTTGGCCATTGTGCCCATCTGTCATATACAGGGCGGGTGAGTCTTTATGTTGCCTGTTCTCCTTATCGGGGGTATACCGGAAAGCGGGGACTTCCCCCATTGCCTCTGCCGTGATTACCATATCCACATCATGATGTGTTGCTGCGTGCCACGTCCGGCTCGGGGTCGAAGCGTCTTCCGCTGTGATTTCCAAATACAGGTGAAGAGACAGTGCAGGAGTATCTTCATCTTGTGCATCTCCTGATTGACTCATATTGATGAAGAAGAGAATCATGAAAACTCCCATCGCTGAACAGAATAAATCCAGCGCGGAAACAGAGAAAACAGATACTTCCCGATTCTTTTTTTTCATCCTCTAGTGAAATATTGTGGCTAGGCTGTGTTGATTGGTACACTCCTCGCTACGAGTATAATGGAATATGCCCCTCATGTACAGCTAAAATTGAGTTCGCTCAGACTTTTTGTGGGGCGGTTTCAGATTTGCTGGCGTTTATTTCGCTTTTGAATTGATTTGTTGAAGCTAAGTCTCTGAATATCAATCTTGAAATATCCGCCTTTATGAAAAAGCTATTTTGGTGAATTTGTAACTACTCTTAAACGCATTTAAGTGGCTGCATTGAGTTAAATGTGGACATGTACTGCCATGAACGCTCTTTTTACCAGCAGCTTTGATGCGCTCCCCGTTTTGGGGGTGAGATTGTCTCGCTACAAATCCCGTTATGCATCAGCGAAGCTGAAAAAGCCCCTGAAAAATGGAGCTCGAACGGGTGCCTTTTTCGGGGGAATCTGTAGGTAAGAGAATGCTTAACGCGGCGTGTGTGCTCCCTTGGTAATAATTTTTTCCCTATGTCCAACAATTAGCTGTACTGTATCCGATTTCCGGCTTGACATGCGGGCTCGTTTTGCTACACTGTGATGGTCGCTAAAAAAAGACTGCAATCCTCCATTCTCTTTCCAGCATGAAACTTCATCTGAATCTTTCGCTCCGCCGCGCATTGTTGGCTGCCATGGCAGCTGTCGCTACTTTTGCCCCCTCGGTAACTGCCGGTATTGCTGATGCCCGTTACGATTTGCAGTATTATCTGGATTTCGCTTACAATATGGGTATGTTCCGCCCCGGCGCTTCTAACCTGACTGTGGCGTATAAAGATGGTACAACTGTTTCTGAACCCGTCATTCCGGTAATGCCTAATCTGGATAGCTTCGGTGCAAAGGGGGATTTGGTCGGCTCAAACTTCCATTTCCAAGCAGGTTCCGGTCTGGTGGCACCGCAGTATCTGGTTAGTGCTGAGCACTGTAATGAGTCTCCCGTCTTTTTCGTGACTCAGAATACGACCTACAGGTACAAATACACCTCTTCCGGGTATGCAAGTCAGGCCGGTGTGGGCAGCGCAGACTGGAGTATTCAGCGCCTCAATAAAGTTGTGACGGAGGTGGCCTATACGCCCTATGCCTCGGATGCGTTCATGGCCTCCCTTCCTGCTAATGAGACATGGCTTTACCGCGTGGGGCAGGGTGACCCTAAGGATACGAATGGTGGGTTATCTATCGGCCGCAATGCGATGGGTGGCTTGAGCAATATATCGAACATTAACAAGAACGGGTCCGGGACCTGGGTTTTCACTACCCACTTAAGGGAGTATGATGTAGCGGGGGATACGCGTCCTCCTCTGGAAATAAGTGTAACCTCCGGCGATAGTGGCAGTGCTATTTATGCGTGGGATGATGAAAATGACCGTTTCCTGCATGTTGGTTTTGCGTCCGGCAGTACGAACTTTAACGCGTATTCGTCCAATGGCTACTTCTGTCACAATGGTACGGCGTACGAAAACTTTATAGATTCCTACGATATTGCGGTTAATCAGTTCAGTGGAACAGGCACGATATTGTGGGGTGCTCAGAATAGCACCACCGGTAAGGGGGTTCTGACTCAGGGGGATGTAAGCGTGGAATACACCGGCGCCGGCAGTGGTAATACTTCATACGACCACCTCGGTTTAGTTTTCTCTACGGCTGATACGACTAATACCCAGCATCTACAGCTGCAGAACAGCGTGAACATGGGCTCCGGTGCCCTTACGTTCAACAGTGGCAGCTGGCGTATATCGGAGAAGGATTCTTCTTACTCCTTCAATAATGCCGGTTTTGTGGTTAATGGAGGCGCTAATTTAACACTGGAGCTCACCGCTACCTCATCCGAAGAGTGGCGCAAGGTGGGTGAAGGCATCATGACTATTGCCGGTGAGGGGAATAATGAGGCCGTTCTGCGTGTGGGCGGTGGTACCACCATTTACAATGTTGTCCGAGATGAAGAGGGCAACATCATTGGCTGCTCACTGGGCAATCTTGGTGAAACTCGCCTGGATCGTGAAGGTGGTTACGCGGCATCATCCGTTCGTCTGGAGGCGGGCGTGGCTTCTATCGTGCTGATGCGAGATGGTCAGTTTAAGACCAACTCCGTAGCGGGTGATACCTTTACCTTTGGCAATGCCGGTGGCCTGCTTAATTTGAATGGGCATGACCTGACTTGGGGTGTTATCCAGCAGGACGGCTCCGGTACCGGTGCCCGCATCGGTAACATGATGACCCAGGACGGCGTCACTCCGACCAAAGCTTCCACCTTCACCTACACCGGAACAGGTACCTTTGAAGGGTGCTTCATGGATGAAGGAAAGAACAGTACGGCTCAGCTGGCTGTGGTGTACAACAATGCCAATGAGGGAGCGAGCTGGACCCTGACCGGCAATCATACGAACGTGGGCGGCTATACTGTTCAGGCCGGTACCTTGGTTCTTCAGGGCTCCGCTACGCCCCACATTTTAAACAAGGTGGAGAATGACTGGACATACGCCACCATGAATGGCTCGGACGTGACCGTGAAGTCCGGCGCGGCGTTCCAGCTTTCTCACCATGCTCAGCTGTTAGGTAACATCAATGTTGAGGCTGGTGGCTCTGTTATCATCAACGAAACTGTTCAGGCCGCCCGCGAGGCTATTGGTGGCGGCTTGCAGCAGGATATGACAAACCACGGCATCTACGGCCTCGTGGGCGATATTACGCTCAATGGCGCAAGCAACATGACTGTGGATACGGAATCCCCCGTGGTAACTACCATGAAGGGTAACGTCTACGGCAATGCCGATGCCGGCTTCATCAAAACCGGTGATGGTGTATTTGTGGTAGACGGGCAGCTGCATGTGCCTGGCGGTACAATTGTGGAAGGTGGTTTGGTGGCTGATCGCCCTTTCTATCTGTGCTGCCACGGTGCTGATCAAGCAGCATTCC
>CALABM010000256.1 GCA_937885815.1 uncultured Verrucomicrobiales bacterium
CTCCCGCTGTAGAGGAGACACCCGCTCCCGCTGTAGAGGAGACACCCGCTCCCGCTGTAGAGGAGACACCCGCTCCCGCCGTGGAGGATGCTCCTGCTGCCTAATAGGTGAAGCGCAATCTTTGTAAAACAAGTATACTAAAAAAGCCCCTGCAAACGCAGGGGCTTTTTTTAGTATATGGATTATCAGAAAATGTTGTCCGATGTTACTTTTCCACGGTTGTGATGTGGAGAATGGCGGAAGCCCAAGGCTGGGCAGAGGACTTGCATGCTGCGATAGCTTCCAGCTCGGCAGCTCCGGGCTCGAGGGGGCCGGTTGCCTTGGATGTGATTTCCTTCCAGACAGCTTCGAAGTTCCCCGGTTCCTCACAGGCAAGAGCAATGATTGTTTCTCTGCCAACAGGAGGCTCAACCATCAAGTCATAATCCTTGGAGCTAATGCTGGGGAATTGTGTCTCTACATTCCGGAAAAGCGTGCTAGCGATGCCGTCTTCACCCGGAACCAGAAGGCCGGGGCTGCCTTCGCTGTCGTATTGAAGAAGGAAAATGTGGCACTGCTGCTCCGCCATCAGAGCAAATCTGAGAGCTGTTCCTACAGTAAGTTCTTTTGCTATATTTGCGAGGCGCAGTTTCAGGCCGAAATCAGTCGGAAGGCTTGTCAGAGCGCCCGTTCTAGCCGGTTCCGGTGCGTACTTTTTGGCAGCGCGGCTCGCGGACATTCCGATGCGTGCATTCTTAGTCTGTGATTTTGTTTTTGGTACACCTTTAGATTTTTTGACATTGCTTGTAGCTTCTGGAGCTGGCTGAGAGGTTGGAGCCGGGGTCTCCGTTACTGCTTCAGGTGCAGGCTCGGTATAGACTTGCTCGGGAAGCGGGGCAGGGGCATAGTCTTGCGTCGGGGCTGGTTCATTGACTGCTTTGGGCTGCAATTTGGCTCTGCGGCGTACGGGCTGTTCCAAAGGCGCCTCTTCGGTTGGCGTATATGTGGGCTCCGCTACAGGTGCGGGCGCAGGAACGGCTACCGGGGCTTCTTCGGCTGGTGCGTAAACAGTCTCTGCTACAGGTGCGGGCGCAGGAATGACTACCGGAACTTCTTCAGCAGGTGCGTAAACATGCTCCGCTACAGGGGCTGGTTCAGGTGCCGAGACCGCCTTGGGTTTCAGCTTAGCTCTACGGCGCACGGGTTGTGCAGCCAGAGCTTCCTCAGTGGCGGGGTAAACAGGCTCTGCCGTGGGCGCCATTTCCGGTGTGGGCGCGGGGGCAGACTCTGGCGCGGGAGCGGGCGCTGTCGTTGCCTTAGGCTTGAGTTTGGCTGCTCTTCGGGGTGCGGGAGCGTCCTCCGTATATATCAGCATCAGTCGGCAGTTGCCTAATGTGTATTCCCGCTCGTAGGCCATGTATTCTTCTGCGATGGGCATACCACCCACCTGAATGCCATATTCTGATGTATTGTCACGCAGGTACACATATCCATCCACGATTGTGAGTGTGCAGTGTACCTCAGAGAGAGTTGGTTCGTATGGCAAGCTGAAATCGCAGGTTTCTGCGCGGCCTAGCGTGTAACAACGCCCGTTTTCGGGGATGAGCGGGAGATACTTAGGTGTGCCGGAGCTGTCAGTGATAACGATGGCGAGCATAATACGGAAAGATTGCGATGCTTTGAGACTGTGATGCCGTCCTTTACTTCAGAATATCACAGCATTAATCATACTGCAAGCTCAGAGTGATAAGGTAGCGTTTTTTTGTGTCAGGTGACGGTATGTAGCCTGAGAATGCAAGAGCCCCATTGGGTATTGGCTTTGCGATACTTAGCTATGGCTTGGCGTTCCAGCTCACCGGGGAGAACGCCGGGTGAAGCAGAGGCGAGGAGTTTCTGCCATATTTTATCTAGATGGCAATCCTCAGAGCAGGCTAGAGCGATGACAATTTCATCTCCGCAGGGTGGTTCAACGATGAGGTTATATTCATTGTTGAAGGCTCGGGGAAACTGTACTTCCGTGTTAGCAAACAGGCGTGTGTTTTCACCCGCTACTCCGGGAACCAGAAGAGTGGGTGCTCCTGTGCAGTCATACTGCATCAGGTATACGTAGCAGTTTTGCTCTGCGCGCAGGGCAAAGTGCAGCTCGGTGCCGATATTCAGTATCGGAGCTGTATTCAGCAAGCGAAGGTTTAGGGCGAAGTCTGTGGGAAGGCCGAGCACGGCTCCGCTTGTGCCGGGCTGTCGGTGTACAGTCGCTCCTTTGTTCCGAGGTGAAGACTTGCGCTTTAGAGTAACGCTTGGTCTGCCGGCCCCCGTTTCTTTTGCAGCCGCTGTTTTTGTGACAGGCTGCTTTGCGGCGGGTTGCTTTGCGGCGGGTTGCTTTGCGGCGGGCTGCGCTGTGGCAGGGCGGGGAATAGTAACTTTAACCTCGTCCGGTGTGTCCTCTGGAACAGGGTGTTCATCCGGTATAAGTATCAGACGGCATCGCCCAAGAGTATATTCATACCCCGGAACGAGGTGCTCAGTTGTAATCCGGCGGGTATTATAGTAAATGCCGTTTACTGAATTGTTGTCCTGAATGAGAACTTTTCCGCCCTTTTCAACGGTAAGGAAGCAGTGTGTACGGGAGAGGTGCGCTTCTGAGGGCAGGGCGATGTCGCATTCCTCTGTGCGTCCGAGTGAGAAAGCGGTTCCGGCTCTTGCCGCGAGGGGGATTACGCGGGTTTTTCCGGTGCTGTCAGTGACAAAGATGGAGGGCATGAGGATAATTAGAGTTCGATGATGATGCCCTTCTGCTGGGCCTGTTCCTGTAGGGTTTCCAGAATCTGGTTGGCGAAGAGGTTGCTGTACGAGCGATAGGTTTGGAGTAGTTCTTCGCGTTTTGCTGCCAGTTCTCGGATATAGTCCTCAGCCTCTTCATCGGATTTGTTTCTGAGGGAAAGCGGCAGATTGCCACGGCCACCGATGTGCCGCAGTGAGAAGTTCGCCAGACCTTTGCGGCGGCAAATTTCCACGGCATCCCAGTCAAAGCCGTTGAGGAGTTGTCTGCGGTTGGCCCGCAGCCAGGCTGTAGCCGGTCTGGAATTGTAATTTCGGGGAGGTGCGCCAGAACGGTGCTCATTCTGAAGCCTTCGCTGAATAGCGGGGGGGCCGGTGGGAAGCAAGGGAATTTTGTTCAGGCTGACCAGTGCTTCATATGCGAGCTGGTCAGAGTTCTGAGTGGTTTCGGTGGTCGGGGGGGCTGTGTAGCTGAGGCCTACACCATTACCGAGCCTAGCTGCTTCTTCCCACTGAGAGTCAGAACTACCACAGTATACGGTGTTCACGATAATGTTTGCCGCTCGTGCTTGGGCCATGGCTGTGCGGTAATCCACTTTGCCCATGTCGAAGGGTTCATTACCGCAGATGAAGATGACCTTTAGCATGTCATCACGTTCTCGCATATTCCAAGGGAAGCGTTGCAGCGCCACCATGAGAGCAGCACCGCATTCTTCGATGCTGCCATTACACGCGGTCTCGCTAACTAGCTCCCTCAGGGTGTTCACTTTCGTGGTAAAACGGGAGAGTACAAATGGTGCGCCGTTATTCTCACTCTGGCCATATACCACAATTCCCAGATTCACTTTTACAGGCTTGCCGTTCAAGTTGGCACTACCCAAGGTGGTGAGTACATTTTGCAGAGCACCTGCCACTGCCGTGAAAAGTTCGTCCATACTGCCTGAAGCATCAAGCGCAAGTACCACCTGAATGTCATCATTAAGGCCTCTTCCACCGCCACCGCTGCCGCTGCCTCTTCCACTGCTGTTGCCTCTGCCTTCTCCTGAGCCAGAGCCGACACCGGAGCCTGTACTACTGCCGCTTATACCGAAGCCGAAGTCAAAGCCACCTAGCTCAGCCATGCCTAATCCGTCTCCGAGAGAATCGGGGATGGGTTGGATATCTAAGGCGCTCGCCGCGTTTGTGCTGACGATGACGTTCGGCGTAATACTGGCTGAGATTGGCGGAGACCCACCACCTGAGAGCCCACTATGTCTCTCTCTCGGAGGTTCCGGCTGCTTTTGTTCCTCCGGAATGAATACGTTTGTAAAGGTGGTCGGCTCTTTATCTTGTTCAATGAGAATGAATTGGAAATAAAGGATGATAGCGCCGATGAAGAGAATAAGTATAGCAGCACTTCCGGCGAGCAGGAGAGTCTTGCGCAATCGGTGCAGAAGAATGTACCGGGCACGACTGACGGGTTTGACATGAATAGCCATGGCTGCTGGGGTGGAAAGTGTATCTTATCTAGTTGCTTCAGCGGTTAGTTGATTCCAAAAGCCTTTGGGCCTGTGAGTCTTTGGCGAGGGAAGCGTAACCAGCGGCGGTACGCCCGCTCTTGTCTTTCGCGTTGCGGAGTTCTGCAGGTATCTTTGAGAGGACTTCAGATATGAGTTCATGGTTTCCGCTCAGCGCGGCATGCATGAGGACAGTTTCTGCCCGCTCGTTACGGGCGGTGATGGAAGCGCCCAGCTCAATGAGAATGCGGTAAATGGCGATGTCGCCTCGTCTGGCTGCCTCATGGAGCGGGAGGTTCCCTTGGGGGTCTTCCATATCCAGACTATCCTTTTGAGTGGAAAATATCATCCTGACAGCTTTCTCCGTACCCAGCCGTACTACTTGGCAAAGACGCGTAGATTTATCCGCTTCCGGTACATAGCGGAACCATACTTCTAAGCAATCCTCGTAGCCATCATCCAGAAGAATGTCCATAACAGTTCTGCCATTCGCGAACGTGCCTTCTGTTTTACAGCCTTGCCTGAGGAGAAGTTCCAGAGCGTCAGCATTACGTTGTTCAATGACGAGTTCTACTAGTTTTCTGCCGTCCTGAAGGCGCGCTTCCACGTTTGCCCCGCTGTTTATTAACATGGAGAATAAATCGTAGTCATTTATGGTGAACGCGTGGATGATAGGCGCCTTATTTTCAACAGGCCAATCGGGATCGGCCCCGCAGTTTAGCAGTTCCTGTATAGCGTCAGAATCCCGGTTTTGTATGGCAGTGGTCCACCGGTTCATCAGAATGCTGTGCACGGCGTTGCCATTGTTCTTTTTCTCATAGTCGCAGGCTGTCTGTCCCACGTTGTCCGTGGCGCTAAGAGCAGGATTTTCATTCAGTATCATGCGGGTAACGTTGTCATGCCCCATGGCTGCGGCGAGCATGAGCAGCGTACGCCCTTGACTATCCGCTAAGTTGATATTGCCGGACCGTTTTACCTGCGCTAGATGTTGGTAGAAAAGCTCTCTGAGATCTTCATATTCAGCCTTTCGCAGATTCAGCTCGCGCTGCATAGTACGCAATTTATTTCGGGCGATTGCATCAGACCCTAGTTCGTTGCGCACCTCTCTAATTTCATCTTCCATTTGTGCTATGGCCGGGGGAAGCGCTCTTGTGATAGCCTGCATGGAGCCCTCATTCAGCCCGGCTGAGGCACGCTGCATGGTAGACAGCATGAGCATGCTGCCAAATGTGCCGAAAAATAGAATATCACGCCACCGTGCCATAACTCATTACATGCTATCATATACTTTGATACACTGCAAGCATTTAGTGCTACCTATGGGGTTTTCTTTTGTTTGTCAGGTAAGATGCGTGTAGTCTCTTTGCTACTCTTGACAAGTGCGCCTGAGCGCGTTAGAATACGAATCGTGCAATACGATTCCATATCTCAGCTTAAGATGGCCGCTGCAGAATCCGCTACGCTGGGGACTGTGTGCGTGCAGCTTGCTCATAAACTGACGAAAGTGACTAAGACCGGTAAGCCGTATCTGGAGCTAACCTTCGCGGATGCATCGGATAGTCTGGTGATAAAAGTATGGGACAATGCTCCGTGGAATGCTGTTTGCCAGGCTATGCAGGAGGGGAGCACGATGGCGGTGACCGCGGATTGGCAGAGCTCGCAGTATGGTATGGAGGCCGGGCAGATGGACTTCCGCGAGCTCTCTCCGCAGGAAGAGGAGGCCATGTTCAGCGGCGGGGCTGAGTTGGCTGAGCGCCATGCGAATGATTGGCAGTGCATTCTCGGTTACATCGCTGAAATGAAAGACCCCCGCCTTGCGGCGCTCTGCCGGGCGCTGGCAGAGGTGCATGAAGGCCGTTTTCGCCGTGCAGCCGCTGCGCGGGGAATGCATCACGCCCGCCGTGGTGGGCTAGTGGAGCATACAGCCGGTGTGATGCGTGCGGCCGCTTCTATTTGCGCTGCTTATCCGAAGGTGAACCGTGACCTCGTTCTGGCCGGTGCACTTTTCCATGATTGCGGAAAGATGTGGGAAACCGGTTGCGCAGAGCAGGGCTTCGGCGTGGAGTACAATGAAATGGGTGAGCTGCTCGGGCATATCTCCCTCGGTATCGAAATCGTTAACAGCCTTTGGAAAAATATCTGTACCCCTGAGCAGCGAGCTGCGTGGAAAGCCCTTTCCCCTGCTACGGAGCAAGTAAGGCTGCACTTGCTGCACCTCATCGCCTCCCATCATGGCGTGCTGGAATACGGCTCTCCCGTGGTGCCTAAAACCCCTGAGGCACTTGTGCTGCACCATGCGGATAATATTGATGCTAAGATGGAAATGTTCCGCAGTGCCTATGAAACCTCGGTTGCGCTGGCGCCCACCATACGCGAGAAAAAGTATGGGCTTGGAGGGAATGCCGTACTACCGCTGGCACATTTTGATGCGGAGGATGGGGTATGACGGAGGCACTGTGGAGCATAGCTGTGGTGTGCGGGCTGCTGGTGATATCCCAGCTTAGCCCGGGACCTGATGTGTTTTTCGTATTCCGCACGGCATTGGCGCAGGGCTTTCGCCGCGGGGTGGCAGTAGGGGCCGGGATAAGCGCCGGGTTCTTCATTCAGGCAGTTGTGGCCTGCACAGCCGGTGCCTTTGTTATGCAGCAAAGCTGGAGTTGTTATATGCTCTGGGCTGCGGCGTTGTGGCTGCTCTACCTTGCGTACAAAATTTTCCCCTTCCGCGGTGCAGGTGGAGATGTGGATTTATCCGCTCAGGGCAGGGGGCTTCAGAGTGTTTATGTGCTCCTCTGGCAAGGGTTCCTCTGCAATATTCTGAATCCCAAGTGCATGCTATTCATCCTCACGCTCAGTGCTGGTCCTTTGAATGCTCACACGGGGCTCAGTTGGTATGCTCCTGCACTCATGGTAGCACTTACCTTGGCCGGTTTGGCGGGGTGGGTGCTGTGGTCTGCCCTGCTGCAATGGGGGCCGATTCGCATTTGTTATGTGCGCCATACGAAGGCGATAGATGCCGTATTTTCCGTGCTTTTAGCGGTGTTTGCCGTGGCACTTTTGCTGCCGGGCGGTATTTTTTAATGTCGTTAAGTGGATTGGTGCTTGCCTTTTCACGCTTTTTATTGTAGAGTATGGGGCGCAAAGACGTTATTGCTCTTATGAACGACATTATCACGACAGCATGCAAATTCGTCACGTCCTCTATCGGCCGCAAGATTCTTGTGGCCCTTACAGGTGCGTGTCTCCTCCTCTTCCTGGTGGGGCACCTGGCCGGTAACATGACCATCTACGGTGGTGATGTGACTGCAGGCGGTACCTCCTGGATTGACTATTACGCTACAGGGCTGCACTCCATGCCCGGCTGGCTGCTTTGGTCCATTCGTCTGGGCTTGCTGGCCGTGGGTCTGGTGCACATCGTGCTCGCTCTGGTGCTCAAGTATGAGAACTACAATGCCCGCACCCACTACCAGAAGGAAGGTACGCTGAAGGCTACTCTTTCCTCCCGTACCATGGTGGTTACCGGTATCATGATTCTCTGCTTCATGGTGTTCCACATTTGGACATTTGCCGTGTGCGGTGACCCGCACAACTGCTACAAGGTTATCGTAACTGCATTCCAGCAGCCTTGGTGCTCCATCGTTTATCTCGTGGCCCTCTGCTGCCTCTTCATGCACGTGCGTCACGGTGTTCAGTCCGTGCTGCAGACCTTGGGCCTTTCCACCCGCAAGGTGCGCCCGCTTTACAACATCATCGGCATCCTCTTCGGTCTGGCCGTGTGTGGCTGCCTGGCTTCCATCCCCGTGTGTGTGATGCTCGGTATCCTCAAATAACCCCTTACAAACTCATCTTCAATTATGAAAGAAATTAAGTTTCCCGTAAGTGATTACATGCCGGATTCCTGCATTCCGGAAGGCCCGATCGCTGAAAAGTGGACCAAGTACAAGCGCGAGGCCAAGCTCATTAACCCCAACAACCGCCGTAAGTACACCGTGCTTATCGTGGGTACGGGTCTTGCCGGTGGTTCCGCCGCCGCTACTCTTGCTGAGCTCGGTTACAACGTGAAGTGCTTCTGCTATCAGGACAGCCCCCGCCGCGCCCACTCCATCGCCGCTCAGGGTGGTGTGAACGCCGCTCACAACTATCAGAACGATGGTGACTCCGTATACCGTCTGTTCTACGATACCGTGAAGGGTGGTGACTTCCGTGCCCGTGAGGCAAACGTGTACCGCCTCGCTGAGGTGAGCTGCAACATCATCAACCAGTGCGTGGCTCAGGGCGTTCCCTTCGGTCGTGAATACGGTGGTCTCCTTGATAACCGCTCCTTCGGTGGTTCTCAGCTTAAGCGTACCTTCTACAGCCGTGGTCAGACCGGTCAGCAGCTGCTGCTGGGCTGCTATCAGGCCATGGAGAAGGAAATCGGCAAGGGGCACATCGAGATGTTCCCCCGCACAGAAATGATGGATCTCGTGGTCGTGGACGGCCATGCCAAGGGTATCGTTGTGCGTGATATGGTGACAGGTGAGATTAAGAGCTACGCCGGTGATACCGTGCTGCTCGCCACCGGTGGTTATGGCCGTGTGTTCTTCCTTTCCACCAATGCTATGGGCTGCAACGTTGGTGCTGCCTGCGCTTGCTGGAAGAAGGGTGCTTACTTCGCCAACCCCTGCTTCACCCAGATTCACCCCACCTGCATCCCCGTTAAGGGCGATTACCAGAGCAAGCTCACCCTCATGTCTGAGTCTCTGCGTAACGACGGCCGTATCTGGGTGCCCAAGAGCCGTGAGGTGGCTGCCAAGATTCGCCGCGGCGAGATGAAGCCCTCCGAAGTGGCCGAGAATGATCGTGACTACTACCTGGAGCGCAAGTATCCCTCCTTCGGTAACCTGGCTCCCCGTGATATTTCCTCCCGTGCCGCTAAGGAAGCCTGTGATGACGAGCGTGGCGTGGCTAACACTGGCCGCGGCGTGTTCCTCGACTTCAAGGACGCTATCGACCGCATGGGCAAGGAGTGGATTGACGGCCAGTACGGCAACCTCTTCGAGATGTACGAGGAGATTACTGACGTGGATCCCCACGAGCAGCCGATGATGATCTATCCCGCTTCTCACTACACCATGGGTGGCCTCTGGGTGGACTACAACCTCATGTCCTCCATCCCCGGTCTGCACGTGCTCGGTGAGGCTAACTTCTCTGACCACGGTGCTAACCGCCTCGGCGCTTCCGCTCTCATGCAGGGCCTTTCCGACGGTTACTTCGTCATCCCCGCCACTCTGCCCACCTACCTCACCACTCAGAAGCCCGGCACCATCACGACCGCCGCTCCCGAGTTCATCGAGGCTGAGGAGGCTGTGAAGGCTCGCATCCAGAAGATGATGGACGTGAAGGGCACCAAGACCCCTGATGAAATCCACCGTGAGCTCGGTAAGCTCGTGTGGGAGGACGTTGGCATGGGCCGTACCAAGGAGAGCCTCATGGACGCCATCGAGAAGATTCCCGCCATTCGTGAGGATTTCTGGACGAACGTGAAGGTAGTAGGCAGCACTGAGGGCATGAACCAGGAGCTTGAGAAAGCCTGGCGCGTGGCCGCATTCCTGGACTTCGCAGAGGTACTTTGCTATGACGCTCTGAACCGCGAGGAGTCCTGCGGTGCTCACTTCCGTTTGGAGCACCAGCTGGCTGACGGTGAAGCTAAGCGTGACGACGCTAACTTCGCATACGTGGCCTGCTGGGAGTACAAGGGCACGGGCGAACTGCCGGTTCTGCACAAGGAGCCGCTTACATTCGACACCGTACACCTGGCAATCCGTTCCTACAAGTAAAGAATTAAACCACCAGAATTTCCTACATTATTATGGCTAATCTTAATCTTACGCTCAAGGTCTGGCGTCAGGAGAACGCTCAGGCTCAGGGCCGTATCGAAACCTACAAGGCCAAGAACATCCCGGATGAAGCCTCCTTCCTCGAGATGCTCGACATCGTGAACGAAGAACTCGTACACGAGGGCAAGGAACCCATCCACTTCGACCACGACTGCCGCGAAGGCATTTGCGGTATGTGCTCCCTCACCATTAACGGCGTGCCTCACGGCGGCAAGAAGGTGACCACCTGCCAGCTGCACATGCGCCAGTTCAAGGATGGTGACACCATCTGGATTGAGCCCTTCCGCGCTGCTGCATTCCCGCTGCTTCGTGACCTCGTGGTAGACCGTACCGCTCTGGACAAGATTATCGCCGCCGGCGGTTTCGTGGACGTGCGTACCGGTGCTGCTCCGAACGCTAACAACATGCCCGTGCGCAAGAAGACGGCTGACGCCGCTTTCGACGCCGCCGCCTGCATCGGCTGTGGTGCTTGCGTGGCCAGCTGCAAGAACAGCGCCGCCATGCTCTTCACCTCCGCTAAGGCTGCTCATCTCAATCTGCTGCCCCAGGGCCAGCCTGAGAAGAACAAGCGCGTGCTCGCCATGGTGCGCCAGATGGACGCCCTCGGCTTCGGTAACTGCACCAACCTTTACGAGTGCGAGGCCGCTTGCCCCAAGGGTATCAGCGTAGACAACATCGCCAAGCTGAACCGCGACTACATGATTGCCTGCGCCTCTGAGGCAGTCGGTGTGTACGCCTGATAGGCATTCGCTGAAAACTTACAGCCGCCGGAGCAGAATATGCTCCGGCGGTTTTTCTTTTCCCCATTGCCGCATGTTATATTACATGAAAGAGCCCTGTATGATGACACGGCGGAACTTCATGCTGAAAAAAAAGCTGTACAGAGAAGGGGAAATCGGTATATAATGCAGCTATGAAGGTTATAATTCGAAATCTTTTTGTGGCGGGCGCTGCTTTGCTTTGCGCTCTGCCGGGGTATGCTGAGGAGGCCGTGGATGTGGATGAACTTCTGCGTGCCATGCGTGATATGACCGTCAGCCAGGGGAACCGCGACGTGATGGGCACCATCCGCAAGGGGCGCAACCGCGTGCCCTTCAGCCTGAGTGCCCGTGGCGGTACGATTGTGTTCCAGTACAAGCAGGGTGAAGCTTGGCAGCGTTTCGACGTACGAATCGGCGAGCGTAATGCGGAGCTCGTTCTGGTGAATAATGGCCGCGCTCAGGTCATGGCACCTGCCAACTATTCCCGCACGATTGCCGGCACGGACGTGTGCTACGAGGACCTCTCCCTGCGCTTCCTGTACTGGAGAGGTGGCCGCCTTATTGAGGATCCGGAGAACTCCCGCATCAAAGGCCGTGATTGCTACATCGTGGAGGTGCGGAACCCGAACCCGGGGGAAGGCCAGTTTGCATGGGTGCGCATGTGGGTGGATAAGGAGAACGGCACCACTTGGCAGATTGATGGCTACGGTGCTGATGGCCGCCTGAAGAAGCGTTTCTCCATCACTTCCGTTCAGCGTCTTTCTGATGGTACTTGGTTCTTCAAGCAGATGCGCCTCGAGGTGCGTAACCCGCAGAACCCGAACCGCACCAGCTCACTGAATTACCTTGAGATGGAAGATCTCCCCAACCGTCAGAACTGACGCAAGGGTATTCTTCGCCGTAAGGGATGAAGTTTATTTTTAAGTTGCTGAATCTTTTGCTTCCGGTAGCACTGTTTGTACTGCTGCTGCCGGAAGTACGGCGTTTTTTTGATGAGGGCGAGGCGCTGACCGGCGTAGGAATTGTGCTGGGGGCGGTGGCCGTCATGGCGGTCTGGGAAGGCCTGTTGCTGAAGCTGTGGATACTGCCGGCTTGTAGCCGTGCGCTCAGTGAGCGCGTGTACTCGGCTTCCTATTCGCCGGATGAGGATCCGCTTGTGGCGATGGCGGAGCGCATTCGCCGTGACCACGCGGTGGAGCTGATGCCTGAGTTTGAGCAGCTTGTGCGTAAAGAGGCCCGGAGGCCCCGCGCCTGGGCAGAGCTGGCCTCCCTGCTCATGGATGAGTTGAATAAGCCGGAGGACGCCTTGAAGGCTTTTCTGAGCGGCGCAGAGCATGTAAGCCGCAAGGAGGATAAAGCATTGTTCCTTTGCCGGGCGGCGCATCTTTGTGAAAAGCGCCTGAAGAATGAGGCTGAGGCCGCCAGATTATATGCTGAGGCGGCAGCTAAATACCCCGGCACTGCATATGGCCGGAAGGCGGCGGAGCGCGCCAAATAAAAAATTAGCCCCCGGTGAATGCCGGGGGATTGTTTTTTGCTGTATCAGGAGCGGATGGCCGTAATCCACTGCACGCCCTGAAGGGTGAAGCCCCGCTCCAGCATGCGTTGGTGCATGTCTCGCAGGTGCATGGCGCCGTAGAAGATGGCTATCCGAGTGCCCGGGCTAGCCTTGCGTACCACGCGGTCCAGCACGTCCATGCAGCGCATATTGCGTGAGATGACGATGGCGCTGTTCTCCATGGTGACGTCTCTGGAATCACTTTCTGCGAGGGATTCAATCATTTCACGGCGGAGGGCCTCTGTTGAGAAGGCGAAGAGGCTGCCGCTGCTGCCGTTCTCCATAAGTGAGGCGAGGATGAGCTGCAGCCAAGTTTCTCCACGCTCTTCCATGGCCCTGGCGAGCTCGTCAGAGTTCATGTCCGCATACACCATATTGCTGAGGCTGTAATCAATGCATTCCGTCTGCAGGCTGAGCTCGAGTTTTTCGGCCATGGTGGCGTAATACTGGCCGAGCAGCTGGCTGAACGCGGAGGTTCCTCTGCTTTGGTTTTCTCGTACAAGCTGGTCGAACCTGCGGCGCTCTTCCGGGGTGGCGGTACCGTTTTCTATTTTTTTGGAGAGGCGGGAAAGCTCCGGTACGTCCTCACCATCCACCAGTTCATAAAGCACATAATCATATCCCGGGAAGGCGCGGTTCAGGTTCCGGTAATATAGTTCATCTGCCAGGTGTACTGCGCCCACAAGGTCCACGGTACGGCCGCTGTTATCCATGTAGCGCGCCACGGGTAGAAGGAGGCGCAGCGTGCCATCCTCATCCTCTCTGCTGCAGATAAGCTCGCGAGGGTAAGCCGTTTCAGCGGGGGACTCTATCGTCTGCGCGCTGAGTAGCCCGGAAGCGGCGAAAAGAAGCAGGCAAAGCGTGGACAGAAGGCCGCCGCGTTTTCCGGCGGAGGCGGTATCTCGTGTACGGGAGAATATCATCATTTATCGGGTTATGGAGGTTATGCTCTGAGCGGTTTATATCCATTCCAGCAGGAGTGCGCCGCCGGGGGGAATGGTGACAGGGAGCCCCGGTGAGCTGAGTTGAGCGCGCGTGACGTGCAGCTCCGGAGCGCTTGGCTCCAGAAGATTGCGGAAGGTGCAGGCCTCCGCTTTCTTGCCGGCCCAGGAGCAGGCGTCCTCCGGTATGTGGATATGGGTGCTGAAGGGTGTAGTGGTGGAGAAGTTGCACACGGCCAGCACTGTGCTGCGGGCTTTTCTGTTGTGGCGCAGGAAGGCGTACAGGAAATGGCCGGAGGTGCGTTCTCCCTCTGCGCGGCCATAATCGGGCGTCTCGCTATTGGCCCAGTTCAGGCCGTAGAAGCCGCCTTTGCTGAGGGCCGGGTGCTGCATGAGGGGCAGGAATGCTGTGCAGAAATCTCTCAGCGAGGCCTCTTGGGGAGTGAGTAGGGCGCCATCATAGCGGCCGCCGTTTGTCCAGTGCTGCAGGCGGGGGAGTGTCGTGTAATCAAAAATGGAGGTGCGGCCATTGTCTCCGCCGTAGCCGCCGGGTCCATCAGCGCGCTCGCCCACCTCCTGCCCATTGTAGAAGAGCACCGGGCTGCAGGTGCTGGCAAACTGAGCCACGAGCAGTGCGCGGGCCGCTGCCTCACCTTTCCCGCCCCAGTGTGCCGGAGCGGCAAGGCGGGGCTCATCATGGTTCTCCAGATAGCGCACGCCGCGGTGTGAAAGGATGGCGGGAGTCCAAGTCATTTGCCCAAGCACATCCCTCATAAAGCTCCTTCAGCGCACGGTAAGCCGCGCTGTCATATACGGCGTTGAAGCCTGCCGTCAGGAGGGCCTCGTGAGCATCCCTCGCCGTGAGCTTCATGTGGTCATTGTATGCCTCCGCCATGAAGTATACGCTTTCATCTCTCATGCGGGCATTAGCAAGAGCCCAGTGCCAGAAGGGCATGGGCACCATGTGCGCCATATCACAGCGGAAGCCGCCCACACCCATCTCCTGCCACCATGCCAGCACTTCATCCATGAGTCTCCAAGTGCGGGGTACCATCTGCGCGGGGGTGAACTCGCGCGGCAGGGCGTCAGCCGTTGCCGGGCCGCAGCGGTAATCCGCGCCATAGTTCAGTTTCACCGTTTCGTACCAGTCATACGGGGACGGTGACCACGTGGCGGCGTTATTCCCCGTCACGCGTCCGCACCCGCGTTCGGGCTCGAACTCCCCCTCCGGCAGCTGCATGCGGGTATCACTGTGGTGGGGTTCAAGGTAAAAGAAGGCGTTGTCTCGCGAGAAGAAGCTGCCGGTATCATCCCCGCAGCCGAAGCTGAGCTCCGGGCGCACGGTGGAGGCGTAGCAGCGCGACACATGGTTCGGGATGAAATCTATCAGCGGCACCATGCCGTACTTGCGCACGCGTTGCAGCAGGGTTCGGAACTCCTCCAGTCTTGCAGCCGGCTCCTCTGCCAGTTCCGGGGCCACATCAAAATAATCCGTCACGGCATAAGGGCTGCCGGCCAAGCCTTTCACCACACAAGCGGGGTCAGCGGGCACGCCGGGAAATGAGGATTGGGTGGCGTGTCGCAGCACGCCGGTGAGCCACAGGTGCGTGACACCCATGCGCGCAATGGCGCTCAGCGCGGCATCATTCACAGCGGCGAAGGTGCCGCAGCCGTTCTGTTCTCGGGTGCCTCCGGGCAGCCCGCCTTTCGTGAAATTTGAAAAGTGGCGTACAAAGAGCTGGTAAATGACAGGCCTCATATTGTGTGAGTTTATCACAAGCGGCAGCCGCTTGCAATCGTAGAATGCTGCTCCGCCCTCACAGGAGCGGGGAATATGACGCAGAGATAACCGCGCTTACAGCAGAAGCCTGGCACCGGGAACATCCAAGCGACGTGATTCCGCCGCATAGCCGAAGGAGCCTTCATCCGGTTCGCTGGTGTCAGCGCGGTAGTGGCGGGGCTCATGCCCATGGCGCCTCAGGTAATCCACAATGCCATGCCCCACGGCCTCCGCATACTTGCGCGCGTTGGCTTCATCCGCCAGATAAGCCACATGCCCGGCATTATTCAGGAACGCAGCCTCAACGACTGCGGCCGGTATACCGGCGTCATCACAGGCGTTCATCCAGCCGGCGGAGCGGTCAGCATCCACATAACGGGGCACCACACTGCAGCCACGGCCACCATTGGGCATGCCGTGGTTCAGCACCCTATTTTCCAGGGCGGCTGCTATGCTGTCGCCCAAGCGGCGGCCATTGTGGCGGTTGCAAATGATGAGGCTGGGCGAGGCGCCGGTGGTCCAGCCGCTACTGCTGTTATGGTGAAGGAATACGGCGCAGGCGGCGCGGGAATAGATGGCGTAATCCGCGGAGATGATACCGCTGGCCACGCGGTCGCGGAAATAGCGGGAGGGATAGCGTTTGCCATTATCCGGTTTTCTCATGTGCAGCACTCGGGCTCTGCGGGCCATGGCGGCCAATTCCGTGCCGGGTTCAGGAGGATTGCCACGGTTAATCACGCGCACATCATAACCGGCCTGCTGAATGACTCGCTTCGTGTAATACACATAGCGGTACCACCACTCCACCTCACGGATGCGCTGCCCATTTACGGGCCGGGCGGATACAGCACCACCCGCACCGATGTAATGCCCTATGTCCAGTACCACAGGCCCTTGGGCGGTACCCTGTGGAACTCCCACACAGTTCACCAGCATCAGCACCGCGCACAGCGCACTCATTATCAGCAGTAGCTTCCTCATGTCGCCGCTCAATATAGCCCTATCACCCCTGCAGGTCAAGACAAATCGCAACGCTTCTCCCTTCCTCCTGCCGTGATGCATGGCATCCTTCCGCGGGTAGTAAAAAAGCCCCGGTAGATCCGGGGCTTTTGTTAAAATGTTATTTATTATTTTAGGCCTGAGCGGAGGAGTCGGAAAAGGGCGAGTGTGCGGGGCCAATCCTGCGGGGCGTCATCGCTCTCTGGGAAGAGGCGGTTTTCCGGGATTCTGGCGTAGCGTTCCTGAGCGCGGGGATGGCTGAGCTCCCGTGCGCCGACGCTGAAGATGGCGCCGAGGGCGAGGAACTCACGGGCGAGCTCGTGGGAGCCGTTCCACGCGTGGAGGAGCACGCGGGGCAGGGTATTACAGCGAGCGCGTTCCTTCAGGATGCTGAGCAGCTCCGGCCAGGCACGCACGCCGTGCAGGTGCACAAGGCGGTCATGGCGGAAGGCGGCGCCCAAGTGGATATGGAGCAGGAGGCGCTGCTGTTCCAAGGTAGCGGCGTGAGCATCCGCGGCGTCCAGCCCGGTTT
>CALABM010000257.1 GCA_937885815.1 uncultured Verrucomicrobiales bacterium
ACGATGTCCATGGCTTCTTCCTGAACCACGATATCATTGAACATCATCGCGCCACCCCACATGCCACCACCCGGGGAGAGCTTGCGATCAAACAAGGCAACCTTATGCCCGGCTTTTGCCAGATAATAGGCCGCTACGATGCCGGAGGGGCCACCGCCCACAATCGCTGCATCCAGTACCAGATTGCTTTGCAACTTGTTGAAATACGACTCAATTATTCCGCTAGATACCAGAGTTTCCATGATACTTAGAGCATAATGAAGATTGCTCTAAACGCAAGCCATAACTGCGTCATGTCGTTAGAAGTGGCGCGCTTTTGGCTTGCAGAAATTCAAGCTTTATGGCATGGTAATACGCATGAAAAAGCTGCTGGCAAACTGCCGACTTTACGGCATTGTGGATATGGGGTATACCGCGCCGGAACAAGTTGAGGCTCGTACTCTTGCCTTGATAGAGGGCGGGGTGAAAATCATTCAGCTCAGGGCCAAGGGCGTGGAATTATCCCTAGTCAAACAATGGGCCATTGCCATGCAGGCTATTTGCCGGGAGCACAAGGTCATTTTTGTGCTGAATGATTACCCTGAAATGGCAGCGGAAATTAAGGCGGATGCCGTGCATGTGGGGCAGGATGGCGGCAGCTTGACTGAGGTGAGGAAGATTGTAGGCCCCGGCGTTATCGTGGGGCGCTCCACGCATAGCCCGGAGCAAGCCTTGCAATCCCTGCAGGAAGGGGCGGATTACATAGGCTTTGGCCCGCTGTACCCCACCGGCACCAAGCCCGGGCGAAAGTCCATAGGGCTTCAGGATGTGGCTGAAGTGCAAGCGGCAGTGGGGGATATGCCCATGTTCTGTATAGGCGGTGTTAATGCCGCCACCCTGCCGGAAGTGCTGGCAGCCGGGGCGCGGCGGGTGGTTATCGTTTCCTGGCTTCTTTTGCAGGAAAATATCGCAGAGGCGGCTCGCAAGGTGATAGCGCAGATAGAGGGCTATCCCAAGGGGCAGCCCTAATACACCGGTGCGCTCTTAATCGCGCATTTGCAGGGCCTCTTGAATTTCTGCCAGGTTTGGCGTGTTGGCTGGTAAGCTGGCGGGTTGGCCGCTCCGGTCGGTCAGGCTGCGGTCTGCCCCATGGGAGATGAGCCAGCGCACGAGCTCCACATTGCCCTCGCATGCGGCGCGGTACACGGCTGTGGAGCCGTCCGGGGGCATGCCTTCATCCTCACGAGCCAACATCATGTGCGGCAGCTGGGCCAGTACGTACCCATCCCGCCGGAAGGTGTGCTGGCGGAATAGGTAGCTTTGTCTCAGCTCTCGCAGTACCCATTGGGTGAACATGTCTTCGCTCACTCGGCCATTCTGCACGCGGGTGAGAAGAATGCCGGGATTCTCCGTGAGGTCCATCCCCAGAGCGGAAGGGCCGTTGCCGGCTTTCGTGCTGCGGTAGATGAGGCGGGCACATTCCTCAGCGTAAGCGGTATCTGTGGGGATGCTGTATTCCGGCGAGGTCATCCGGCTGCCGCTGAACTCGGTTTCCAGCCATCTGGCGGCTTTGCGTGCGGCCTTGAGACTTACTGATGAGTCGCTGTAGGGGCGGTCTCTCCATGCGCGAGCTTCTTGGAGGATGGTTCTTATCTGCCCGGCATTTCTGCCGCCGATGCAGGCATCCACGCTGGCGCCTCTATCCGTACGCGCTTCCAAATCTGCCCCATGCTCCACCAGCCATTGCACCAAGCGGGTATGGCTGAGCCCGCATGCGTAATGCAGGGCCGTATTGCCCTTGTAATCCGGGTTCGTGAAGGAGACGTCACGCGTCATCATGATGAGGGGCAGCAGGGAACTCAGGCGCTGCTGATAGAGCTTGTCCGTGGCGCTGCGATATTGGGCGCGTTCTATCTCACTGAGAATTTCCTGCAAGCCATCGTCCCATATCTCGGGGTCGTGGAAAATGATTTCCTCCGGGAGCTTCACACAGGAGGCGGCATCCGCATCATCCTGCAGGGTGAAGGTGGTGTTGCGGAAGTGGCGTGTATCCCCGGCTTGGTGCCAAGTAATCGTGGCGGTGCCGGAGCTGGGGCCGGTGTAGGTCAGCACCACCAGCACCTGAAAATCATGGCACTCCACTTTGACGTAGCCCTTGCTGTTCTCTGTGTCCGGGGAATAACTCACGTTCACCTCATTGCTGAGGCGGCCGATGTAGCTTGTGGTGGTGGTGAACTGACGGCTTGCGGGGAAATCAATGATAAAATCCGTGATGTTATTCAGAAGGTACCAAGGGAGGGCGGCATCCTGATACATATCCGAACGGGCCACTTGCGCGTTTTCCATGTCGATGCGTACGGTCTTGTTCGCAATATCTGCCGGGCCGAGTGCCCAGAGCTCAGCCGAGCTCAGCAGTGCTATGATGGCGAGTGTCTTTTTCATTGGCGTTCGTAATGTGTGTGAAAGGTGGGCAGGGGAAAATCTGCGGAAGGTACGGCGTTATTCTAACTCTTTTCCAGAGGTCCGGCAAGTATAAAGTGCTCATAGCCGGTAAAGAAAAGGCCCGAGGTGCACGCTGCGTGCAGCCTCAGGCCTGATGGTTTTATGTTAAATGAGTTCGGTAACTTTAACCGGTAGTTATCTTCCTGCGGCGGTTATGAAGCCGGGGCCGGTGGAGGCATCCGGCTGGGCGTCGATGGTGGCGCCGGTGGTATCATAGATGATGTAGCGCTTACCATCCCAGGACACGGCCATCACGGTGGTGGCACCTGCCGGCAGGAAGACATCCGTGGAGGCGTTGTCCTTCTGGTTCAGGCCGCGCAGGCAGATTCGCACCAGTTTGTTTCCATTGTACACCTCGAACGCCACGGCATTTGCCCACTTATCAGCCGGTACGGTGAAGTTGCGAGCGGGGCGGTCCTTTATCACCGGGGTGAAGTCCGGGCTGGGGACGATGGCGAGCCTGTCGCGGTAAATGCCCACGTTATTCACGTTGATGTAGAAGATGACGGGGGAATCCGGCTTGGGGTACTGAGTGGCGATTCTGAGGGAATCCGCGCACATGTCCTCGGTGATGGTGACCCAGCGTGAGCCGTAATCGTTCACATAGCGGTTCATCACGGCCAGCATGCCGGTGTGCAGGAAGAAGTCCGAGAAGTCCAGCTTGGCGGAGTTGCAGCAGCGGTTCAGGTAACCCATGCGCAGCTGGCCTTGCGTCCACTCGCTTTCATCCGTGTCACGTACATCCTTGAAGATACGCGGGTAGAAAAGCGCATCGCCGCGTGCTACGGTGTTGTACAGGTACATCTGCCACATGGGGCAGAGAATGACGAAGCAATCACCGCAGCGCTCACCGGGAACGCGGTTGCGGCCATCATCCGGGCCGCGCTGGTACTGCCAGAGCTCGCCGTTCACGATGGCGCTGTTCACATAGCTGTCAAAGCGAGCACCGCGCACCCAGAAACCTTCCAGAGTGGGGCATACTTCATGCTCCAAGCGCACCTCATTGGGATTGAAGGTCATGTTCACCAGCTGAGAGAAGATGTTCACCGTGGTTTCCGTGGTGCCGGTCCACACCATGCCCGGGCGGGTCTGGTTGACGTGGCCGAACTCGTGGGAGGTGCCCCATGCGCCGTTGCGCCTTACTTCATCCACGTCCACCAGCCCGGGAGTTTCCGTTACCACGTATGAACCACCGAAGCCGTCTGCGTGCATGTAGGTGCGCGTATTCCAGTTTGTGCGGCCCAGAATATGGTTTCCGGGGTGAATGCCTTCCCATTCCCAGCCGAGGAGCTGCTGTTCCAGCGTCATCTGCTCATCATACAAATCAACGAGTTCCACGCCCTTATCCGGGCAGCGCTCGCGCAGGGCCTTGGTGTCCAGTACCCACTGGGTACGCTCGCCCATGATGTCCAGCCATTCACTCTTGGCATGTGCCAGCAGGCGCCGCCATGTGGCGTTGTCATCATGGTGCGTAAACACGCCGTTAATGCGGCCGCCCTCAATGTGCAGGCGAATGGGCGGGGCGGTATCCGGATCAGAATCTCGGTAGTTCACATAGGCGTGGCCGAAGAAGGGCACGCTGAAGCTATTATCGCCGGGCTTGAGCTGGAAGCGGATTTGCCCGCCCGGGAAGCGGAAGTCTTGCAGTATCAGCTCCACCTGAGTGCGGGGATTGCCCTCCATGCGCACTTTGATGGTATCACCGGGCTCAAAGGCGATGCCGGTGGGATTCTCAAAGCTGGAATAATTGGCGATTTTAAGCCTTCGGGAGAGGTCTTCTATCGGTCTGTAAGCTCTGTATTCGCGGTGGCGGTAAGCCTGTTCCATCTGTGCGGGGTTGCTGTTCAGGCCGGAAAAATCCGTGTACACGGGCACGGCATGGAGAGCCAGAACATTCTGGGTGGTAGCGCTTGCAGGTGCCTCCGCAGCGGCGGCGGGAAATGCAGCGCCTAAGCCACAGAGCATCAAAGAAAGTATGGTGCTTTTTTTCATGTGAAGAAAACGGTGAGTGTATATCAGAATAAGTGGCGTACAGAAGGTGCGGCTACATCCTTTGCCGTCTGGCCGTTCTTGTCGCGTGCATTCACATCAGCCCCGGCTCGCAGAAGCTGCTGGACTATATGCACCTTGCCGGAGGCTGCGGCATGGATAAGGGGCGGTGTGCCGTAGGCGCATGTGTTCAAATCCATGCCGGCGTCAATAAACAGCTGAATGACAGTTGTCCAACCGCGGTCAATGGCCAGATTCATGGGCAGGCCGTTGTGGGCGCCATCCGGGCTGTAGTTGATGCTTCTGTATGCCGGAAGAAGCGCTTTCACGCATTCTACGCGGTTGTTCCACACGGCATCATGCATTGGCATGGCGCTGTTGCCCGCTTGCTGCATGGGGTTGGCCCCGGCTTCCAGTAGGGCTGTTACCACGGCCGGCTGATTGTAATCCACGGCTATGTGTAACACGCTGCGGCGGTTGGAAGAAACGTAGTTCACATCCGCCCCCGCGGCAATGAGGGTTTTCACTAGCTCCACGTCTCCCTGACTGCATGCCAGCATCAGCAGGGACATGGAGTTGCTCTCGTCAAGGATGTTCGGGTTAAACTTTCTCTGCGGGTTGTTCAGTACCGTGCGCAGGGGCCGCAAGTTCCCGTTTGCTACAGCACGGCAAATCTCAATTTCCAAGCGCCTTTGTGCCATGGCGTCACGCAGAATGCGCGATGTTTCAGCATCCGTCACCAGCTGAATGGCTGTTTGTCCCTCCGCGTTTCGCAGTAAGGGATCCGCGCCGGCCTGCAGAAGAAGTGCAAGGCACTCTGTGGCGTTATTTTTGGCTGCCAGGTGCAGGGGGCTATTGCCGAGCTCATCAATCTGATTTATATTGGCCCCCTCTTTGATACGATCGGCTAATACCGCGGCATTCCCTGCTGCTGCGGCCTCCGGTATGGAGTAGACGCCATTGCTGCGGTAAATGAGATTCGGCAGCACGGCAGACGTGCTCGGGGGCGTTGCATTCTCAGCGGCTGCCAAGGCCGGTATAGTACCCAGTAGGAGGGCTGAGAGATAGTGTGTAAGATGTGGTTTCATGCTTGCGTTATGAAAGTTTCATTGCGTGTTATATCACGTATGCCGATTGATGGAAAGAAAAAAGTGGTTATTTTTCTGCAAATCGGGCTTGCGTGCTGCTTTTACAAGAGTCATAAAAATAGTTTTGCCGATAAGTTTCGGCGCATTTAATTGATATATTCGTTGCTAAAGCTACACGTAAACAGTTTATTCTTCGTTATGAATTCAATCAATGGGATTCTCCATAGATTCGTCTCAGTGTGGTATTCTTTATCCCGATAATATCATTAACATATCAGAGGAGGCTATGGTATATGTATGATGTATGATTTTATTTTGTGCAGGTTATTTATATACTTATCGTATATATGAATACTCTTCGTGAGTAATATGCGATGAGGCGCTCATGTGAATGCCTGTTCTGGCGAAGGTTGTGGTGTTGCTCGTGATGGGAAGATTGACGAGAGAGTGACTGCTGTGCTATGATGGGGGGCATGAAAGAGTTTGCCGGGAAAGTGGTGATTGTGACGGGCGGAGCGCAAGGAATTGGGCGCTGCATTGTGGAGCTGTTTGAAGCAGCCGGAGCGAGGGTATGCGTGTTCGATTTGCAGGAGAATCCGTACTTTGTGGGAGATTTATCAAAGGAGGCGGATTTGCGAGCGTTCTGTGATAAAGTGGTGGCGGAGTACGGACAGGTGGATTACCTGATTAACAATGCGGCACCCCTGTTTAAGGGGCTGCCGGATTGTACTTGGCAGGAGTTCAACTACGCGCTGCAGGTGGGCGTGGCTGCACCTTATATGCTCACGCGCCTTTTGATGGAACACTTCGCGCCGGGGGCGGCCATTGTGAACTTGTCTTCCAGCCGGGATCGTATGAGTATGCCGGGCTCGGAGAGCTATACGGCGGCGAAGGGCGGCATCGCTGCGCTGACGCATGCGCTCGCCGTCTCTCTCGCAGGCAGGGTGCGCGTGAACTCTATTTCCCCGGGCTGGATTGAGACGCAGGGGGTGGAATATGACGGCGCGGACGCGGCTCAGCACCCTGCTGCGCGCGTGGGAAAACCGGAGGATATAGCGCACATGGTACTTTATCTTTGCTCGGAGAAAGCCGGGTTCATCACCGGCGAGAATATCTGTATAGATGGTGGTATGACCCGCTTAATGATTTACCATGCCGAGCATGGCTGGAAGTTTTCGGCGGATAAGTGACGTGTAACAGAATCCCCGGCCGAGGAGAAATCGGGCCGGGGATAGGGTCGTTGGGAGATGGGGCTGATTTAATCCGTGTAGCGCTAATGTGTCGCACCTAGTTAGGGTTTTCGGCCCCCTCTCAGGAGAAAAATATCAGAAGCGGAAATCCTTCTTTTTGAACAGAGGCTGAACGATAAGGAAGGAGGCGTAGCCGCAGAAGCCGAGTAGCGTGAGAGTCATGAGGTTCAGCATGGGGAGGCGGCTATCGGACGCCTTCGCTACCTCATTAGTCTCGTGGCCGGAAATGGCGGGCAGCTGAAGCGGGGTGACAGCTATCTGAGTGGTGGCGATAGTAGTATCTGCGGGCGGAAGCGTAGCATCTTCAGTGGCAGCAGCTGTGTGAATGGTAAGTGCTGCAGTAAGTGTGATGAAGAAATTAGTGAGAGTTTTCATGATGTGATATAATGGTTTGGTGGTGAAAGATAAGGAATGCAGGGATGATGCTCCGTTTCCGTATCCGGTTTAATTGTTTTTCTGAAAGGATAGACGCGGTGTGGTGGCGTTTTGTTCAACAAAATAAACAAAAAAATATTTTTCCCTCGGCAGCGGTAAATAGGTAGGTACAGCTCCGCCCTGATGGGGAGGAATATGGGGCGGATTACACCTGTTCGTAATCCTGAATCAGTTCCACAAATGCGCGCAGGACGTTCTGGCGAGTCCATGGGCCGATGCCTTTCAGTCGGGACGCTGCCTCGATGGTGGTGGGTTTTACGGTGGCCATGGCGCGCATGGTTTCTGTGTTCAGCACGCGGAACACGGGCATGCGGAACTCAGAGGCTAAGTCTCGGCGAAGCTCGGAGAGGTGCTCGTACAGGGCCTTATCCATGCGCCCCATCTGCATGGCCTCCAGCACGCGCTCGGAGCGTCTTTTCAGTGTGGAGGCTCGCACCGGTTTAGCGGCACCGCTGCTCCATATGCGAGTGGTGAGGCGCGCCGGAGCTTTTTCCTTCATCACGTCTTCACCTTTGGCGGTGAGGGTGATGAGGGGGAGCTCGCCGCCGGTGGTGGTGATGAGTCCGCCTTCCTGCATGGCGCGGAAGAGGGCGCGGAGTTTGGCGCCCGTCATGCCGGAGAGGAGGCCGTATGTGCTCAGGCGGGTGAGCTGTGGGGGAAGCCCCGCGCGCTGGGAGCCTCGGAGCATATCTGTTATCTTAGCTCGTCCGAAGATGGCTTGCCAGCTGCCATCCGGCAGGCGGCGGCTGGCGCGTGCCACGCCGGCCAGTGCCTTGCGTACGATGACTAAATCCTCCCCGGTGATGTCTTCCACATCCCCCGGTTCTTCCGCGTTGCATACATCGCAATGGCCGCAATCACTCGCGGTGGGATCGCCGAAGTATTCCAGTATCCACCTCTGGCGGCAACCGGTGGAGTAGGCATAGCGGGTGACTGCCTCAATTTTCTGGTGGTCTCGGCGTGCTTTTTCTTCGATGGCCTCTGTATCAATGGGGAGCGTGGCGAAGCTGGCGCCGGGATTTGTGACGCGAGTGAGCTTGGTGGTGCTGCCGGCGACATCCGAGCGGCTGATAGCGCCGGCGTGAATGAGGGCTGAGAGTGAGGTGCCCACGGCCATGGGGTTCACCTCTTTCCCGAGCTCTTCGGCCATGTTATCCACTGTCATTTGGAGCTCACCGGTATCCGGGTTGCAGCGAGCTCGCAGAAGATTGTACACGCTGCGGATGGTCTGGATGGAGGGATTGCTGCCCTCAAAGAAGAACTCTTGCGTTTTGAGGTCGGCGTGGTTAAATAGAAGCTCGCAAGCGGAGAGCTCGCCATCTCGCCCGGCGCGGCCTGCCTCCTGATAATAGGCCTCGATACTACCGGGAATCTCAAAATGAAGGACAAAGCGCACGTCCGCGCGATCTATGCCCATGCCGAAGGCGTTCGTGGCCACCACTACGTCTGCGCGGCCGGAGATGAAGGCATTCTGCGAGAACTCGCGCTCGTCATCCGTCATGCCTGCGTGATAGGCTACTGCATTGGAGCCGCAGCCGCTGATTTCCTCGAACACCGTCATCACGTTCTTGCGCGTGGAGCAGTAGATGATGCCTTTTTTCCATTCATCGATGACTTTGCGGATGCGTTCAAACTTGGCTTGACGGTTTTCGCAGTGGGTGATGGCAAAGTTCAGATTGTCACGACCGAAGCCGCTGATGATGATGGCCGGATCATTCAGCTTCAGGGTGTTCAGGATGTCCTCCCGCACGTGGCTGGTGGCGGTGGCGGTGAGGGCCATTGTCTGTGGGAATCCCAGTTCCTCTCGCACTCGACCGAGGCGGAGATAATCCGGGCGGAAATCATGCCCCCACTGGCTCAAGCAGTGCGCTTCGTCTATAGCCAGTAGGCTCACCTGAAGGCTGCGCAGCAGATTCATGAAGCCTTCTTGCCCAAAGCGTTCCGGCGCTACGTAAATGAGCTTTAGCTCTCCTGAGCGCAAAGCCCCCATTACTTGCCGATATTCTTCCGCCCCCAGTGAGGAGTTTACCGCCGCTGCCGGTATGCCGCGCGCCTGCAGGGCATCCACCTGGTCCTTCATGAGCGCAATGAGCGGACTTACCACAATCGTAAGACCATCGCGGCAGAGTGCCGGTAGCTGGTAACAGAGGGATTTGCCTCCGCCCGTGGGCATGATGGCGAGGGTATCTCTTCCCGCCATGACCGCTTCTACCACATCGTCCTGGCCGGCTCTGAGACTATCAAAGCCGAAGTAATGACTGAGCGCTTCTTCTATGCTCATTTCTGTGGAGGGGATATGCATGGGTGCGGTGGATGTTTCTTTGCGTACAGGTACGGCGCAGGGTGTCTTCGAGGTGTCTTGTGTCCTCCTGTGACGCGCGCGCATTATATCACTTCTTTTGCGCTCGTTCAATACAGAAACGTATCGCATGGCGGATTTGTCTTTCGGTATGTGATTTTATTATATCATATATATATCTTTCAAGTTTGCACAAACCGCTTCATAAACCTATCATAAAACATAATAGGAAATGCAGAAAATAATCATATATATACCAATCTAACTAAAATAAAATATGAAAATAAATGATTGCTTCGCAGAGGTGGCAAGGAGGAAGAAGAGAAAAGTATTGCGGAATAGTAGGAATAAACTTTGGAGTTTTCTGGATTTGAGGCTCGCGGTTTCACTGAGAAATGGATAAAAACGGCCATTTAATACCTACTATTGCATCAGGAATATGGTGAGCGTTATTAAAAATAGCCCATGCCTTGTATTGCTGTGTTGGAATCTCACATGCGGCAAAAAGTCGCATTTTTTTGTAAAAAGACCGCTTTTTCTCTCAAAAATTCCTGCTCTGAAGGTGCGGGGCAGGGGAGTGATGCAAAATATCGGTCAGTAAAATGGGCGGCAGTTCTTCCTTCGGGCTCGAAAACTTCATCTTCAGAATAACTTTTGCCCTGTAGTTCGGACAAATTTCGGAAGCAAATAACAGAAATGCCTAGCTCCTGATTCCTGGAAAAAGGGCAAATTCCTTCGACCTATTTTTGAAAAATGGCGCTTAATCCGACCCGGGGTTAGCTCGTTTTTCAAAAATGCGACTACTCAAAATCGTAAACCTTCTTTATGAAAAAGGGGGTGCATCCCACCCTTTTTTGAGTCTTGAAAGAGGGTGGATGAGGGATGAATATAGCCTATTCCCTGATGGTAAAAAGGATAATACTAAACGAAAAATGCTCGAAAATGGTCTTTTTGTCTTCAATTAGAAGGTTTGAGTCGCGATGTGAAATGTGTCAAAAAAGGTCAAATTAGGCTGAAAAACCCGGAAAAATAGCCTAAAAATGTCTGAAAAAGGTAAAAGGCGCTTTACCAACGGCATGAAAAAGGGTAAAAATGGGCAAAAAAGGTGGTTTTGTGGGAAAGTGAGGAGGACTCGGCAAAGGGTGCGGTGTCATGTGTGTACAGACGGGGGAGCGGGGCAGATACAGCTTGACAAAAAACGGAAAAGGTAGTAGGGTATGTCTCGTGCAAGAGAGCGAACAGGTGCAGATGCAGCTTCCATTCACGGAAAGTGAAGTGGCGGCACTGCAGGAGGCCCGTGAGGTGGCCATACAAGCAGCGGCCGCAGAGCGAGAAGGCCGGCGTAGTCGCACGGTGAAACAGGGGCGCCGCTCTCGAGTGCAGGAGGAGCCTTGCCGAATGGGTGATGGTTTGCGCTTGATAAGCGGGGTAGAAAAAATCTGCAAATTGGTGCCGCTTGAGGTGCAGAAAAAGCCTCTTGATTACGATGAATTGCCGCTGGATGAAGCACGTGATGTGAGCGAGCGTTTGGAGTTTGAAGGAATGTATTTCCGAAAGACCCGCTATCACCACCCGCGCTTTCTGCGGAAAGAGGCGGATGAGAATGCATATTTTGTGACCTGCCGATTGCCGGAGTGCATACTCGGAAATTCTGCTCTTGGCGACTCACTGCTGGTGCATGCTATTTGCAACAAATTTTGCGAGCGTCTACCGATGTACCGTCAGCTGAAATTTTTCAGCGATCACGGGTTGATTGGCGTGAGCGAGGAAATGCTCAATGGGTGGATGCGAAAGGTGGCCGAGGTGCTGACTCCGCTGTACGAGTTTTTTTACTGCGAGCTGCAGGAGAAAGATTCGCTGCAAATTTATGAAGCGCCCACAAGTGACATTCGTGACAAGCGCCCCATCGGTCACATGAGTGCCACGCGTGATGCGGAGACCGGTCGAGTTCATTATCGCTGGCGCGAGGAGCTTTCCGTTGCCGTGCCGGAAAAGGGAGAGGTGCTGAGCTCACCTCCGCTGATGAGGGAGAGCCTTTTCATCTCTGCTCCGGGTGAGGGCGAGATGTCCGCCTTGTTTTACACCTTCATGGAAGAGTGCGAGCGCTGCGGGCTTGTGTTCGGCGAATGGTTGCTGAGGACGCTTCAGGCTCTGCCCGGGCATCGGGGTAGCCTGGCCGGGTTGCTGCCGGAAATGCCGCCTGCGGAAATAGAAGAGCCTGCCGCTGCCGGAGCAGGGCAGGCCGATGAAATCAATAGCCCGGAGTGAGGCGGTAAAATCAGTCTCGCTCTGCAGCGATGCCGGCCACGTGTGTCAGTACTCGGGCGGCAACTTGTGCACGGACGTCCTCGCGGTCCATCCCTGGCAGATGAAGCGTTTCCGTGTGGAGACGGCGGGTGGCACCTCGGCGCATAATGGCCAAGCAGACAGTGCCGACCGGCGGCTCACCTTCGGCTGCGGTTGGTCCGGCATTTCCGGAGACTGCCACGGCGATGTCCGCTCCGGCTTTTCGCATGGCGCCTTCTGCCATGGCGGCGACGACGGCCTCGCTGACTACCCCGTGTTCCTCGATGATGCTGCCGGGCACGCCGAGCTCGCGTTCCTTGGCTTCGTTGCAATAAGTAATCCAGCCGTAACGGAAAACTGCGGAGGCTCCGGGAACTGAGGTGATGGCTGTGGCGATGAGTCCGCCTGTGCAACTTTCAGCCGTGGCGATGGTGAGCCCGGATGCTTCCAGATTTTTGACGGCGGAGTAGGCGATGAGTTTGAGCGTGGCGTTCATGGTGTTACTCCGGGAGCTGGACTGCAACAGTAGCGAAAGCGGCCATGCCTTCACGGCGACCGAGGGCGCCGAGTTTTTCATTTGTCGTGGCTTTCACTCCCACGCGGCGGGGCGCCACCCCGAGGATGGGGGCGAGCGTCTCCTTCATCTGCGCCACGAAGGGCATAATTTTCGGAGCCTCAGCGATGAGGGCACAATCCGCGTTCACCACGCGGCCACCCTGAGCATGCAGAAGCTCCACAGCTTTTTCCACGATACGCAGTGAGCAGATGTTCAGGCAGCTGTCATCATTCGGCGGGAACCAGTAGCCGATGTCCGGCTCACCGATGGCGCCCAGTATGGCATCCGCCAGCGCATGGCAGAGCACGTCCGCATCACTATGGCCGGCAAGGCCTTTTGTTTCATGTACTTTCACACCGCCGAGCCACAGCGGACGAGGCTCTTCCGAAAAGCGGTGAATGTCGTATCCTAAACCGACGAGAGTTATCATATGATTGGTGTTCAGTGTTTGTTGATATCAGAAAATCAGTAAGTTCATTAATGTGCTTCCAGCCAGTTTGGCGCGTGATTTGCCTCTACTTCCAGCGGAACGCCGTGCGGGAGGGGCAGTGCAGATTGCATGGTGGCGATGATTTCCGGGATGAGCTCATGTTCATCACGGTGGAGGTCAAAGAGGAGTTCGTCATGAATCTGCATGATGAGCCGCGTGCGGCGTCCTTTCAGCAGTTCGTTCACGCGAACCATGGCTATTTTTATCATATCCGCCGCGCTGCCTTGAATGGGGGTGTTGATTGCAGTTCGTTCGGCTGCGGCGCGGAGGTTGAAGTTGCTGCTGGTGAGGTCCGGCAGGCGGCGACGGCGGCCACAGAGTGTTTCTGCATACCCCTTAGCGCGAGCATCTTCCACGAGTTTATCCATGCAGGTTTTCACACCGGGGAATTGGGTGAAATAGCTCTCGATGAGTGCGGCTGCTTCTCCGCGGGGACAGTCCAAACGCTGGGAGAGGCCGAAGGCTGAGATGCCATAGATGATGCCGAAGTTCACCGTCTTTGCCGCGCGGCGCATGTCGGATGTAACTTCTTCGCGCGGAACACCATAGATTCTAGCTGCGGTCTCAGCATGAATGTCTCGTCCTTCCGTGAAAGCAGCAATCATAGAGGGATCCGCAGAGAGGGCGGCCATAAGCCTGAGCTCCACCTGAGAGTAGTCCGCGGAGAGGATGCTGTAGTCTTCATCTCGGGCCACGAAGGCGCGGCGGATAAGTTTACCTGCCTCGGAGCGGACGGGGATATTCTGCAGATTCGGGTTTTGTGAAGCCAGTCGCCCTGTGGCTGTAACCATCTGCTGGAGAGATGAATGAATGCGTGCGTCAACCAGAGATATATAGCGGGGGAGCGCGTCCAGATAGGTGCCTTTCAGCTTGCTGAGTTCTCGGTATTCCAGAATGTCCTGCACGAGGGGGAAGGCGGGCGCCAGTTTGCGGAGGGTTTCTTCATCCGTCACATATTGCCCGGTCTTGGTTTTCTTGGGCTTGGCCAGCAGCTTGAGTTCACCGAAGAGCAAGTCTCCGAGTTGGCGTGGGGAGTTTAGATTGATGGGGCGCCCCACCACTTCATCTATGCGGGAGGAAATGGCGGTAATCTGTTCTCCCAGCTCGGCGGAGGCCGCGAGTAGCTGCTCCGGCTCCACTTTCATGCCTTCCATTTCAATGGATGCCAGCACCGGAACCAGTGGGAACTCGATGTCGCGCATCAGGGCCGTCTGATCGGCGCTTTCTAACTGAATGGCTAACAAATCCGCCAGTTGCAGGGTGATGTCCGCGTCCTCTGCCGCGTATTCTGCCATTTGCTCCACGGGTACGGCTGCGGTGTTATAATCTTTCCCGGCGATATCTGCCAGACGCACGGTCTTGTAACTCAGCAGTGCTTCGGCCATGTCATCCATGTTATGGCGGAGCTCAGGGTAGAGAGCGGAGTGCGCCAGCATGGCATCAAAGAAGGGGCCATTCACTTTCGCTCCCGCGCGGGTCAGCACCTGAATATCAAACTTTGCATTCAGCCCCACTTTCTCAGCCTCGCTCGCAAACACGGTCAGGAATGCCTCCGGGCAGCGGCCATCTTCCACCGGTACATAGTAGGCCTCGGACGGTTTGATGCAGAATGACATGCCGAGCATTTTGTCCTGTAGCGGGTCTAGCCCTGTAGTCTCAGTATCAAAGGCCCATCGGGGGGAGGCGAGCAGCTGTGCAGCGAGGTCTGCCTGTTCCTCCGGGGTGCGTACCAAGTGGTATTGGTGTGGGGTGGAGTTGATGTCTTTTAGCTCAGGAGCAGCGGCGAAGAGGTCCAGCTGCAGCGGGGCATCGGCCGATGGGGCTGCGGCCTGTGCAGCCGCGGCAAAGAGGTCGTCCGGAGCAGCCGCGCCAATGCGTTTGTCCAGCCCGCGGAACTCGAGCTGGGCGAAGATGGATTTCAGCGCAGGAATGTCGTAGCCTACTCGAGCGCAATCCGTTATGCTGATGGGCAGGGGCGCATCTCGGTGGATGGTGGCAAGCTCGTACGAGAGGCGAGCATTTTCCGCATTTTCCTCAATTTTCTGGCGGAGTTTACCCTTGATTTCATCGGTGTGCTCGAGCATGTTCTTCACGCTTCCGAACTGGGTGATGAGCTTACGGGCTGTGACTCCGCCCACGCCCGGAACGCCGGGAATGTTATCACTGCTATCACCCATGAGTGCCAGAATATCAATAATCTGCGCAGGTGTGGATATGCCCCATTCCTCTAGGAATGCAGCCTCATCTATCACCTCGAAATCTGCGCCTTTCTTGCCGGGCTTATGGAAGGAGCAGGTGGGCGAGAGCAGCTGGCCGAGGTCCTTATCCAGCGAGACCATGTAGGCGTGCATGTCTCCTCGTTCTGCAGCAAGGCGTGTGAAGGTGCCGATGAGGTCATCAGCCTCATAGCCGGGCACACGCACCACGGGGATGCGCATGGCATTCAGAATTTCAATAATCCACGGAATGGAATCCCGGAGTTCCTGCGGCATGGCCTGACGGTTTGCCTTGTATTCCGGATAGCGCTCGTGGCGGAAGGTGGGGCCGGAGGGGTCCAGACAGGCAACGATGTGGGTGGGCGACTCTTTCTCAATGAGCGAAAGCACGGTATTCGTGAAGCCGAACATCGCGGAGGTATTCAGCCCGGCAGATGTCCGCATGGGGGCATTGATGAATGCATAAAAAGCGCGGTACATCAGCGCCATGCCATCGAGTATGTATAAAGTCTCCATCGCGGTTAATACTACCATAGCTTCCCTTAGCCTGTCAAATGACTTTCATGAGCGCCTATGCCTTTTTCTAGCTTTGCGTCCGGAGCTATGGTTCTGCCTAGTAGTTTCAGTGACTTTTTATACTGACTATTTTCTAACTAAGCTCATAGCCGCATTGTTGCCAACTTCTTGCTTGACTTGGTGAGGAGGAAAGAGTAGAGTGTTGAGAAAGCCGTTTTTTTTGCCATGAAACTTCACTTGCCGGTCTCTCTTCGCGCTTCTTTGTTGGCGTTGTTTGGTATCGTTGCAGCTAGCTATACGGTACAAGCTGCGTCCATGCATTCAGCCGTTACTCTTGTAACATATACTGATTTTGGGCAGAACTGCGGTCGATATATAGCAGGCGATGGCGGAAATGCTCTGTTACAGTATATCCGCCAGCAGGAGGGAGGTATTGCCATTACTTATACCAATGGTACGGCAGATTACGTGATTTCAAATGAGCAGGGAATGATTGATTTCTCAGCAGGTTATAATCGCTCCATTGCTACGGCTATTTCCCCGACTATCACGGTGACTGTGGGCCACAACGGCGAACAGTCTTCTAACTTTACATCAGATGTGTACGGCATTGGCGGCTCTCATTGTATCAATTACAAGAGCGTTTCTATCAGCGGGTCCAGCGTGTTCAGCAATGCCTACAATGACAGGCGTTATGTGGATTACCGCATTTCCCGCCAGAGCAAGATATTTACGGATATTACTCCTGCACAGGCATGCAGCAGCACCCAGGAAGCTCGTGATCTTGTATCAGGCACGAACATGTTTTACCATAGCGGGGCAGGTTATCACCAGTATCCTGGACTCAGCCTGCCGTATCAGGCCTATGTGTATGAGACGGGCGGCATCATTGACCCCTTGTCATTGAATGATACCAGTGCCGGTGGCCTTCGTGTCGGTACGACGTATAATGGGGTGAATAACACTAATCCCTTGCCGTATGCTGCGCTGGCAGGTGATTCCGGTAGTCAACTATGAATTTTGAAATTTTAAAATTTTGTTGATCTGACCGGTTACAGA
>CALABM010000258.1 GCA_937885815.1 uncultured Verrucomicrobiales bacterium
CCTGATCATTGCTGGCAGCGGCGTTAGCGGTGGCTGTAGCAGAGGCAGCGGCAGCACGTGCTACTTCAGCCTGAGCTGCGGCGCCTTCAGCGATAGCAACTGCCTTGCCGGCCTCAGCTGCGGCGAGAGCGTACTGCTCGGCAGCGGCGTCTTTCTGAGCGATAGCAACTGCAGTGGCAGCAGCGGCCTCAGTAGCAGCGGCCTGTGCGGCTTCAGCAGCTGTGGCAGCAGTGGCCTGTTCAGCAGCGGCGTCTTCTACAGAGGAAACGGCCTCAACAGCAAGGCTGGCGGCGGCTGTTCTTTCCTCTGCAAGGGCTACTGCGGTAGCGGCTTTTGCAGCAGCAGCAGCGGCTACTTCATTCTCTGCCTGAGCGGCCTTTTCCACTTCGCCGTTCACCACGGGCGCAAGAATGGCGTTGTTGATGGCGGTGCGTACAACGGCGGGAGAAAGGGAAGTCTGCTTCTTCAAATCAGCGATGACTGTGGCCTGTGTCGCTGCCACGGTGGCGGGGTCTGCCTCCGGGCCGTAAGCCTCTGCAATGATGGCTTTCACTGCGTTGCTGTCAAAGCGATCCACCTGCATAAAGTTCAGGGACTGGTTTGACATGCACAGGAGCGTGAGGGTGATAACGAGCACCGAGGTGGTCCAAATCGGAATTACTTCCAGAATCCACATCAGAGCAGCGAATACGAAGAGGGCAATCACGCGGCTTTGTACGGCATTAATCGGGATACCCCATTCTTCGAATGGTAGCATAAGCATGCTGCCGCTGAGCAGCAGCACGATAAGCAACTTTATCAGAGTGATTTTAGCTGATTTAGTCATGGCTTGTTTTGGTTAGCATCTGCGCACAACTCGGCTTACGCACATGCGTGCGCTAACGCACGCGATGCACTCGCAGAGCTTGTGCTAAGCCGTAGCATACTATATTCTGCCCGTTTTGGCAAGTTTTACTTCCTTTTCCCCCGGAAAAAAAAACAGCAAAAAGCCCGCAGAAGTACTGAGGTACTCTGCGGGCCGGAAGTGGTGAAGGCGTAAATGGGCGTTAGCTCATTTGTACGAGTAATTGTGCCAGAATGGTCATGAATATAAGCGCTACCGGGTATGCCGTGGAGTAGGCGATAACGGGGTCTTGGCTATCCGTTTGCGCGGTGATGGCTCCCAGTGCCGGGGTGGAGGTCTGAGAGCCGCATATGCAGCCGAGGGTTTCGGCGATTTCCATTTTCAGGAATTTGCGTGCCACGAAGTAGCCGATGAAGAGCGGCAGCATGGTGATGACAGCGCCGATGAAGAACATGGACATGCCGTTCTCGCTGAGGGTTTCAACGAGTTTTTCGCCGCCGCGTACACCGGCGCCGGCCAGGAACAGCATGAGCCCCAGCTCCATTACCAGTACTCTTGTGGGGCGGGGCATGTAACCCACGATGGGGCCCAAACGCCCGAAGTGACCCAGTATCAGTGCCACAACCAGCGGGCCGCCTGCCATGCCCAGAGAGAAGCCATCCCCATTACCGAAGCTGAATTGCAGCTTGCCCAGCAGGATGCCAAGCATGAGCCCACCCATCAGGGAGAGCATATCCGCTGTGTTCATGGCGGTATCTCGGTGGCCGCATTCAGCCTTGAAGGCGGCGATGGCATCCGGTGAGCCGACAACGCGCAGCACATCATTGCGGATGAGTTCTGTATCCGCCGTGGGCACGAAGGTGTTCCCCAAGCGCGTGATGCGAGAGATGGTGATGCCGTAGTTTCTGAGCGTATCTAATTCGCTCATGGTCTTGTTACTCATGGCGGCTGAGAGTAGAATGAGTTCGGCGGTCTCATTCTGCGGCAGCTTCAGGGTGTTCTGTTCGCTTGTAAGGTGTCCCAGTAGGCCGGAGTCGCGCTCCAGTTTTTCGCGTTCACCCACCATGAGAATCACGTCATTTTCCTGAATGGTATCAGCGGGGGTGATGGGCCTGAGCTCGCCATCTCGCAGAATGCGAGTGACGCGGCAGCTCATATGCCATTGCGCAGCAAGCTCAGCAGGACTTTTTGTCAGTGCTTCAGGGTTCGTGACTCGCACTTTGCGGGCGATGATGGAGTGCGGGTCCGGGGTGCCGTTATCCTGATTATTGCTGAGGTTTTTATGCAGGATTCTGGGGAGGAGCTGCACGAAGAGAACGATGCCGATGACGCCGAAGGGGTAGGCCACGCCGTAACCGATGTTGATGATGGACTCGTTCAGCCCGGCGGCCTTGGCGGCATCCAGCGCGGCAGCGAGAGCCGGGGTGCTGGTGCAGGCTCCGGCAAACAGGCCGGCACCCACGCTCAGCTCGATTCCCATCAGTACGCACATTCCCCATGCCGTGAACCAGCCGGCCAGCACGATGATGAGTGCCAGGATGATGAGGTTCTTGCCACGGCTGCGCAGCGAGGAGAAGAAGCGGTTACCCACGCCGAGACCCACGCAGTATACGAAGAGAGCGGTACCCATGTCTGACACTCCGGCGGGGATGCTCAGCTTGTAATGCCCGGCCAGCATGGCTACGAAAAGTACGCCTGAGCTGCCCAGCGCTATGCCTTTGATAGAGAGGTTACCCAGCGCAAGCCCGAAGAACAGGATGGCGAAGAGTACGAACGTGGGATTTTGCAGGATGGTTTGCATAACAGCAACTGCGCTTACATATTCATGGCATCCGGGTTATCCAACAGACCGGATTTTTCCAGATAGTAGTCATAACCACCGGCGTAGGGGGTGACGGTGCCGTGCGCGATGTGCAGCGTCTTCTCTGCAAGGGCGCGGATGAAGTGCACGTCGTGCGAAATGAAGACGAGTGTGCCCTCGTAGCGCTTAAGTGCCTGAGAGAGAGCCTCCACGCTCATGATGTCCAAGTGAGTGGTCGGTTCGTCCATCAGCAGCAGGTTCGGCGGGTTCACAAGGAACTTCACCAAGCTCAGGCGTGACTTCTCACCACCGCTGAGCACTTCCACGCGCTTCTCGCAGTCCAGCTTGCGGAACATGAAGGAGCCCAGCACGGCGCGGGCTTCTTCCTCTCGCAGCTCAGGGTCAGCATTCATGATTTCCTCCAGCACGGTAAAGTTCGGCGTGAGGTTCTCGGAGCGCATCTGGGAGAAGTAGCCGATGCGGGTTGTGGTGCCCAGCGTGCGCTTGCCTTCATCAATGGGGATGACACCGGCAAGAATTTTCAGCAGGGTGGATTTACCGGCACCATTCGGGCCCACCAGTACGATGCGGTCGCCGCGCTCAATGAGCAAATCCAGATTCTTGTAAATGCGCTTATCGCCATAGCTCTGGCCCACTTTCTCCAGCTCCATCACGCGCTGCATGGCACGCGGCGGCTGCGGGAAGATGAACTTGAACACGCGGCGGGCCTGACGGGGCTTCTCGATGCGGCGGATTTTCTCCAGCTGCTTAATGCGGCTCTGCACCTGAGCGGCCTTGGAGGCCACGGAGCGGAAGCGCTCGATGAAGAACTCCATGTGGGCGATTTCTCTCTGCTGGTTGCGCCATGCGGCCAGCAGGATTTCGTAGCGCTGTTCTTTCAGCTCCAAGAACTTGGTGTAATTGCCGGTGTAGCGTACCAGCTCCTGATTTTCGATGTCGTATACCGTCTCCACCAGCTCATCCATGAAGTCGCGGTCGTGCGAAATCATGAAGATGGCGCCCGGGTAGTTCATGAGGTAGCGGCGCAGCCACAGCAAGCTCATGAGGTCCAAGTGGTTGGTGGGCTCGTCCAGCATCAGCAGGTCCGGCTCTGCCACCAGCAGCTGTGCCAGGTGGGCACGCATGACCCAGCCGCCGCTCATCTCGCGGGCAGGGCGGTGGAAATCTTCATCCTTGAAAGCGAGGCCTTTCAGAATTCGCTTGGCCTTGGGCTCTATCTGGTAGCCATTGTTGGCGATGAATATGTCCATGGCATGGGCGTAGTCATCGCTGGTGTTGTCGCCCTTGGCATCGCACTCGCGCAGGGTGCGAATGGCCTTGCCCATCTCAGGGGTGATGCTCATGGCAATCTCGAGCACGGTGCGGTCGCTCGGATCACCGGCTTCCTGCGGCAGGTAGCCCACCACGCCGTATTCATCCATCACAATCTGACCTTCATCCGGCGTATCTTCGCCCAAAATCATGCGGAACAGCGTTGATTTGCCTGCGCCGTTCGGGCCGACCAGTGCTATGCGCTCGCCCCAGTTTACGATGAGTTCCGTCTCATAGAACAGGGTGCGCCCTGCGTGTGCCTTCGTCAGTTTTTTGATGGTAAGCATGCGCGGGTAGTATACACCATAATCTCAGAAATGCAATCTTTTTAGTGTTTTCGGCAGAAAAAGACGCCTTCAATTAACAGGCCCCGAACGTATAAAGCCCACAATTTAGGCTGCCTTTTTTGAAGTGCAAAACGCCCCCGCAGCTAATCCTCTGCGGGGGCGCTTTCCACACATGTAATGTTTTACATGAATCTTATTACACTTGCCTTAGCGACGGCGGCGGCGCATGGACAGAGCCGCCAGTGCCAGTAAGCTCAGCGTCGCCGTAGTGGGTTCGGGGACGCTTTCATTTTGTTGTAGGTACAGGCTCCCGGTAGTGCTGTCGTAGGTCAGTGTGGTGTTTTCGTTGATATAATCACCGGTGAAGAAGTCACTTG
>CALABM010000259.1 GCA_937885815.1 uncultured Verrucomicrobiales bacterium
CGGGAGCAGCGGGTGCTTCAGGGGCGGCGGGTGCAGCGGGTGCAGCGGGTGCAGCGGGAATCGGGCTCACTGCGGGATTCACAGTCACACCGGAGGGATCAGCCACTGCAAGCAACTCTTCTTCACTCACCTCCTCAGCCAAATCATCATCAGTAAACTCAGGCAGCACCACAGCCGTATTGCCCGCAATCGGAGCAACAACTGCGGCAGGAGCAGCTTCCACAGCAGGAGCACAAGCAGCCAGAGCCTCCACCACTTCTTCCACGCTTGCCTCAGAGCCAAAAGACACAGCCTGTGCAAATACGCGATTGTCACTCACGGCATAGCGCGGATAAGCGTGGGCATGTGTAGCCACGGTACCCTTTTCCGGCTCTCTAGTGAAAGCCACTTCAAAGTGACTCTGTCCAAGAGCTCGCTGAAGCTCCGGAGATATCTCACCGGTAGTACAGGAAAACACACGACAAGCCCCGAACACGGAGGTCACGCGCAGTGCTGCGGTTGTCAACAATTCAGAAGAAACATCACCGGCTGCACAGCTACCAATTTCCGCGCCCTCGTACTGAAGAGTCAGCAACTGCGGCGCCAGCAGAGCGTCCTCAGCGTCAGCAGGCTGCTCAGCATCAGTAAAAACAACAAAAGGGAATCCGCACCGCTGCAGCACAGGGAGAGCAACCTCCAAAAAGGCCTGATTGGGAGAATCAAAGGTCAGCAGCACAGAACAGGCCGGAAGAGCGCGCTGCCCTTTTCGCCATGCGAGAAAATCCGCACAGGAAATGACATTCGCCCCGCTATCCCGGAGAAAGTTCATCTGCTGCTCAAACTCCGCGGCAGATAACGTCCCTTCACCGGAGGCAATACGGCCATACCCCAGCACCGCTACTCGGCACTGTACAATCTGCGCCCCCAGAGCAGAATCAGCACTCCGGGCAGCTACAGCCGGCTCAGCGTACTGAGCAAATGAATGATTAATGAGAAAAGAAAATGCAGTAATGCAGGTTACAATATGCTTCATGTGATTTTGCTATACAGTCTAGAACAGCCGGCAAATCAACGGCCGGGTACCATTTCAAAGGTGAATCCTTTAAGATATTCAGTTTCGGGAATATTCAGCAGCACGGGATGATCCGGGCTCTGGCCATGATTCGCCACTAAGCGCAGCGTGCAGTGGCCATCCACCGCGGCATCAGCAATCGTCTCCTTAAACACACCGGCACTGGCATGGTGCGAGCAGCAGAAGGTGGAGAGCACGCCTCCCACAGGCAGCATCTGCATGGCACGAAGGTGAATCTCCTTATAACCGCGCATGGCGCCGCTAAGGCTCTTCTTGTTACGGGTAAAGCTGGGCGGATCAAGTATGATGAGATCCCACTTCGGGTCTGCGCCCTTGCGCACAGCATCACTCTCACGCTTCAGGAAATCAAAGGCATTCTCAGCGATGGCCTCTACCTGCACGCCATTCAGCTCAGCATTGCGCCGCACGGAAGCGATAGCCTCCTCAGAGATATCCACGGCGGTCACGCTGGCAGCACCGGCCTTTGCACAGGCCAGAGCAAAGCCACCCTGATTGCAGAAGCAATCCAGCACGCGGCGACCACGGGCAAACTTCGCCACGTCAGCATAGTTCTGCAGCTGGTCCAAGTACAGGCCGGTCTTCTGCCCGGTGGCGAGGTCTATCATAAACTTCAGGCCACGGCCCGTAGCAATGAACGGTTCCGGCATCTCGCCGGCAGCCACATACGTCTCCGGCTCAATACCTTCCGCCAACAGCATAGGAGAATCATTACGCACAATAATGGCACGGGGCTCAAGCAAATCTCCGAGGATATCGCGGATAAGCCCCAGGCGCTGGTGCATAGCCAGTGTGAGCGTCTGCACCACCAGCACATCACGGTAGCGGTCCACAATCAGGCCGGGCAGACCATCGCTCTCGCTCCACACCAAGCGCATCAGCTCCTCACCGGGAAGCCAGCGTTCGCGCAGCAACATGGCCTGCGATATGCGGCGAGCAAAAAAGTCGCGATCCAAATCCTGCTTGCGTCGGGAAAAGCGGCGAGCCACAATCTGCGAGTGCGGATTATACATGGCAGAACCCAGATAATGATCCCGCTGATCCTTCAGCAACACCACATCGCCCGGTGCCGGATTTCCGAACACAGTGCGCACCTCAGTGCCGTATACCCAGTCATGCCCGTGGAAAATGCGCGCCTTCGGCGCTATGATAAGACCTGCCATAACGCGGCTCACCATACTACAAATTCATTATTTTGTCAATCAGTAATAATTTAAGAATACTTTAGTATTGACAATCATCAACTAATCTGACAGAATGCAAGTGTCATGAGTGCACGAACCCTCTTCACCGCGACAACAGCTGCCATTCTCATGGTAGCCGGCAGCCTGAGCGCTGCCACCCGAGTAGTCCTGCAGGACACCCACTGCCGGATCAATGCCGTGACCTACACCCTGCCGAATGACTGGGCTGGTGGCGGCGAAGTGACATGGAATACTGAAAGTGAGCGACTTGGAAACTTCTGCATTAGAACTATGCAGTTAGTGAACCGGAAGGACTCCATCATCGCAAACTATATTTCAGCATACGAAGTACCTCTGAGAACCTCCAACCCCGGCGCTATGACTCTGGCAGAAATGCTGACCAGCGTTGCCAAACAACTGCCGGGCAATCAGAACATCACCCCGGTAGATGCTGTCATCTATCAGGCACCGCAGGACGTGCAGGAGTTCCGCATGGCTCGGGATAACCTCAGCGCCCAGCTTGGCAAGAGAATCACGGGCCGAGTCTACATCGTGAACGCCACCTATTCGGACGGAACCATGGTAGGGGCCATTGTTCACGAGCGAAGCGTACGCAGAAACTTCCGCAGCGAGAGGAGCATTACTTTCCACGATATTTTCGTACTGGGCAGTAGCGGCGAAACTCAACCAAACGAGCAAGCACTACACCAGGCCCTCGTGGATGTGAGCCGTGCCGCCCGCCGCGCAAACTTCAACACAAACTGGATTACAGAAAACATCCGCCAAACAGCCAACGCATTCTACGGAATGCGCCGCCTGGATGAGAGCGCCCTGCCCCAGATTACCCAAAAGGCAATCGAAGGCATGCGCCGTGGCCTTCCCTCCGTGCTGGATTGCCTTTACACCAGCCGATTCTGCCAACGAGCAGATCAGGGAGCTACCCCCGTTGCGCGTAACTAAAGCAACTGATTGAAGCAAGATTTTCCGAGAGCAAGCGTCCCACGGGGGCACTTGCTCTCGTTGCATTTTCAACAATTAAAAAATTACCCATTCTCAGAGACCAAAGCAGCCTTACTGCTTGCCATGCGACCGTATATTTGATACACTACAGCCAGTGGAGGCGAGTAATGAAAAGAACACACCGGATGACAGCGCACTGGAAAAGTACGCTGCCAGAACCCGGCGTAGCCTCATTGCCCGCCTACAAGACTGGAAAGACCAGCGCAGCTGGGACGAGTTTTACCGCACCTATTGGCGCCTCATATACAGCGTGGCCACAAAATCCGGCCTAAGCCCGGACGAAGCATGGGACACCGTGCAGGAAACCGTCCTTTCCGTAGCCCGACAGACCCGCGAAAAACAATACGACCCGGCGAAAGGCTCCTTCAAAATGTGGCTGTGGCACATCATACGCTGGCGCATTAAAGACCAGTTCCGCAAAAGGCTACCCATGACAGCTAACGAGGCTGATTCCACGGACTCGCCTGCTGCAGATGTGGAAAATCTGGCAGACATCAGCGGTGATACTTTTGATAAAATATGGGAGCGAGAATGGCAACAGAATATTCTGAAAGCCGCCACAGAACGCGTCAAAATGAAAACCTCCCCGCGGCAGTTTCAGATATTTGACTACCTCGTTCTGCGCGGCATGAGCACGGCTGACGTTCGCAGCAAACTCGGCGTGAGCCTCGCTCAGGTATATCTGGCGAAACACCGCGTAGGCGGCTTACTGCGCCGCGAAATTGAATACATACGCGCACAAGGAGACACCCCGGCCGCACCTCACGAAGCCAACAAATAGAGAGAGGAAAAGAAAATACGGCTTGCCAAAGTCGGAAAAAAAGAGTATAATCCGCGCGAATCCACGTGATATCACTCCAAATCATATGTCCGGCAACCTCACATACAAGCAATCCGGCGTCGATACCATCGAGGCACAGTCTTTCGTGAATGACATCAGCGCGCACGTTAAGCGCACGCAGAAAAACCGTCAGCTCTGCAATGCTTTCGGTCTCTTTGCAGCTGCTTACGATCTCTCCGCCTACAAGGAGCCCGTCATCGTGACCGGCACCGACGGCGTGGGCACCAAGACAGAAATTCTTTTCGATCTTGACATGCTCGAAACAGCAGGTAAAGACTTGGTCGCCATGAACGTGAACGACATTCTCACCACCGGTGGTGATCCGCTCGTTTTCCTTGATTACCTGGGAATCTCCAATCTTGAGACCGAGAAGCCCCGCATCACCCGCCTGGTGGCCGGCATGTGCGACTATCTGGAGAGCTGCAACTGCATCCTCGCCGGTGGCGAGACTGCTGAGATGCCTGGCGTTGTACCAGAGAATCTCGTTGAGATGGCCGGGTTCAGCATTGGCTGCGTAGAAAAGAGTCAAATGATTGATCCCTCTCAGGTTGAAGTGGGTGATGTGCTCATCGGTTACCCCAGTGATGGCTTCCATGCCAACGGCTGGAGCCTTGTGCGCCGCATTCTGAAGCAGAATCCTGACCTCCTTACCGAGGAAGAACTGCGCAGCCTGCTGGCTCCCACCCGCCTGTACCATGACGTGGTGTACGACATGCGCAAGCTTGGCATCACCCCCAAGGCATACGCCCACATCACCGGTGGCGGTCTGCCCGAAAACCTCGAGCGTTTCCTTGGCGATAAGGGTGCTGACCTCGAAATCCCCTACTGGGACAACGCCCCCGTACAGAAAGTGCTCACCTTTGTGGACGCCGAAGACCGCTTCCACACCTTTAACATGGGCATCGGCTGGGTAGCCATCGTGAAGCCCGAGCAGGTGGAACAGGCCTGCACTGCCGGCCCCGGTGGTACCGTTATCGGCACCATGCGCGAGGGCAAGGGCATCCATGTGACCGTACGCAAGTAAACGCAATTTTTAAGACTATATGTCCGCAGCAATCAGACTGCTTAAGCCGCTCTCCTATTTTGCGGAGAAGTACGGCTCGCCCGAGTGGGCCTTCAACAAGCTTTTCCTGCTCATGGAAAAGCAACACAATCGCGGGCAGGACGGCGCAGGCATCGGCTGTATCAAGCTGAACATGCCGCTGGGAGAGCCCTACATCTTCCGCGCTCGTGATGCCTCCGCCTCTGCCGTGACGAAAATGTTCTCTCAGCAGCAGCACACCCTGCGCCGCCTGAAAGACGAAGGCCTCGTTCGCGGCGCGGATGCAGAAACCTACAAGCGCCATTTCAACTTCGGCGGTGAGGTACTGCTCGGCCACCTGCTGTACGGCACAAGCGGAACCGCGGCGGAGGAAGGCATCTGCCACCCCTACATGCGCCGCACCAATTGGCCCACCCGTACCCTCATGATGCAGGGTAACATGGGTATCACTAACATCTCCGAGCTCCACCAGAAGCTCATCTCCCGAGGCCAGCACCCCGTCTTCGGCACGGATATCCAGACCCTCATGGAAGAGGTTGGCTATTACTTGGATGAAGCCCACACGGACCTCTACCGCCAGCTGCGTGATAAGAACGTGGATGGCCGCGAGATTCCCAACATCATATCCGCTGAGCTAGATCTCTTTGACATTATCAGCAAAGCCAGTAAGGACTGGGATGGCGGCTACACCATCATGGGTGGCGTGGGTAATGGTGACTTCTTCTGCCTGAGAGACCCGCACGGCATCCGCTACTGCTACTACGTTCTCACGGACGAATATCTGGCTGTAGCCAGCGAACGCGTACCGCTCATGAGCGTGATGGAGGTGGAAGAGCACGAGGTGAAGGAACTAGCCCCGGCCAACATGATTGTGGTGAAGTATGACGGCGCGGTAACCATCAAGGAATACACCAAGCCCGAAAAACACACCCCTTGTTGCTTTGAGGACGTGTACACCTCCCGCGGCAATGACCCCGTTATCTACCGCGAGCGTAAAGCTTTGGGCGCCAATCTCACCGAGCAGGTTGTAGAGAGTCTGGACGGCAACTTCTCCAAGGCTGCCATCACCTTCATTCCGAACACGGCTGAAGTTTCATACTACGGCCTTCTGGAGGGCCTGCGCGCCTACCGCCGCAATAAGGTAACCGAGGCCATGATAAATGCTTTCCGCGAAGGCACCATGAGTGAGGAGCTTATCAATGAGCTCATTCTCCGCCGCTGGCCCCGCGCTGAAAAGATTGCTCATAAGGACATTAAGCTCCGCACCTTCATTTCTGAAGAAAGCAGCCGTAAGCAGCTCGCCGCTATGGTGTATGACCTTACATACGGCGCAGTAAACAGCGATGAGGTGCTGGTAGCTATCGATGACTCCATCGTACGCGGCACCACTCTGAAGATGAGCCTGCTGCGCCTTCTGGCCCGCACTCAGGCTCGGAAGATTGTCATTGTATCCTCAGCCCCGCAGGTTCGTTACCCGGACTGCTACGGCATCGACATGAGCGAGATGGGCAAGTTCATTGCCTTCCAAGCAGCCATAACACTGCTGAAGAAGCGCGGCATGTACACACACATCATTGACGTGTATGAAGAATGCAAGCGCCAGCTTACTCTGCCACCGGCAGAACGTACTAACCCGGTGAAGAAGATTTACGAGCCCTTCACAGATGATGAAATCACAGCCGAGGTTTCCCGCATGGTCACGCCGGATAACAGCCCCTGCACCATTCAGGTGATTTACCAGACCTTGGAAGGCCTTCGTGATGCAATTGAAGGCCCCTGCGGTGATTGGTACTTCAGCGGTAATTACCCGACCCCCGGTGGTTTCACGGTGGTCAACCAGGCCTTCATTCAGTGGTTTGAGAGTCGCGACAAGCGTGACTACGCACTCTGATATGATTTAATCTCATTACGCACCTGCCATTGCATGCAGTGGCAGGTGCGAAAACACAAAATCCCCCCTCCTCGCATATGAGCAAGCAATACAAAAAAGCTGAACTTAAAAATCGTGAAGAGACTGAGCTGGTAAAGCTGAGTCAGGAGGGGATTCTTGCCGCCTTTGACGAACTGCTCAAGCGCAACATCCGCCGTATTGTCGGCATGCTCACACAGATGCTGAAATCTGAGACGGATGCCTACGATGTGGCCCAGACGGCGGCAGTCAAAGCATATCGCTCCATTAAGAACTTTAATGGCACGAGCCAGTTCTATACATGGTTGTATACCATTGCGCTGAATGAGGCTCGCAATTTCCTGCGCAAAGAGAGCAAGCACCGCAACCAAACAAGCCTGAATGATGATACGAATGGCGACCCGTTGGAAAAGGATTCCCATACTGCGGATCGCGCCCTCGTGTCAGACCCGGTGCGCCAAGCTCAGGTATCAGATCTCAGAACAAGCCTGAAAAAAGCCTTGGCACAGCTCTCGGATGCCCACCGAGAAATTGTGATTATGTGTGATATTGAGGGCATGAGCTACATGGAGGTTTCTCAGATTCTTCAGGTACCGGAACCGACACTGCGCTCCCGCCTACACTATGCTCACCGCTATCTCCAGAGCATACTGAAGGATGAGAGATAAAACTCATTCCTAAAATAATGAATCAGGCTTCTGAACCATCTCCCGAGCGGCGCGAAACGCCGCTCCCTTTCTTTGAAGAAGGCGTGGCCGCCGGTTTCCCTTCTCCGGTTATGGGTGAACTGAGCAGCACACTAAACCTGGATTCCCTCTGCGTGGCCCATCCGGCCACTACATATTACGTAAAAGCGCGAGGGGAAAGCATGCGCGGCGCCGGCATAGATGACGGGGACCTCCTCGTGGTAGATCGCAGCCTACAGCCGCAGAATGGTGATATCATCATCGCAGCCATTGATGGAGAGTTCACCGTCAAACGACTGCGGATTTCTGCTTCCTGTGTGGAATTAGTACCGGAAAATCCCGCCTTCAAGGCGCGCGTCCTCACGCCCGAAGAGCAGTCCGAATTCTTCGGCGTGGTCACTTGGGTTGTAAAGCCCCTGCACCGCAGCTGTAAGACACGCTAAGCCTCATTAAATGAAAAAACGCAGGCCCTTCATCAGAGCCTGCGTAAAAGGTTCAGTTGCAGATGTGCTTCTAAGCTTTATTCATCATCAGAAGCATCAAACTCCTCGGAGTCCACATCAAAGTCTTCCTCCTGGAACTTCTTGAACTTCTTCACTCTCTGACCGGCCGGCAGAGGCGTCAGCACCATGGTTACGGTATTACCGGCCAGCTTGGCAGCCTGATCCACCTTACCCATGGTCTTCATATCTTCCACCACCTTGGCCATCACCTCAAGCCCCAGCTGCTGGTGAGCGTTCTCACGGCCACGGAAGCGCAGCTGGAAACGTACCTTATGACCATGGTCCAAGAACTGCTCGGTGCGGGCCATCTTGACGTTATAGTCATTCACATCCGTACCAATGCGCAGCTTGATTTCCTTCATGCGCACGGTCTTGGCCTTGTTATTTTTCTGCATCTTGGCCTGCATGTACTTAAACTTACCGTAATCGATAAGTCGGCACACGGGCGGGTCAGCATTCGGGGCCACCTCAACGAGGTCCAGGCCGATTTCCTTAGCGCGAGCAAGGGCGTCACGCGTGGCCATAACGCCGAGCTGGTCACCATTAGCGGTTACAACACGGACACGGGGAGCGCGGATGCGGTCATTGACACGAATCTGCGGGGTTTTATTGTTCTGCTCACGGCGGTTAGCGCGGTTTGCAGGGTTAGTGTTTTTCTGTGGGGCTGGCACTTGTGTAGTACTTGGTTATGGTCGATATGGTATATTTGGAATAAAACCCGGAGCGCGGAAAACTTCCACGCTCCGGAAAGGGGATGTTAGCTCTGCGGGGTCTCCTTCTGTTCAGAGGTAAACGCAGGCTTAATAAGGCGCTGGCCGATTTCAGCAGTAATGGCGTTGACGAACTCTTCCACGGTCATGGTACCAACAACGTCCAGCTCGCGGTGACGAATGGAAACCTTGCCTTCCTCTGCCTCACGCTGGCCCACGACCACCATGTACGGTACGCGGTCCAGACGGGCATTACGAATCTTGGCGCCAATCTTATCAGGAGCGTCATCCAGCTTCACACGCACGCTCTTGGCGGCAAGAGCTGCACGCACCTGCTCTGCGAACTCAGCCACCTTGTCAGAGATAGGCAGCACGCGCACCTGCTCGGGAGCGAGCCATGTGGGGAACTTGCCACCGAAGTGCTCAATCAGCAGGCCGGAGAAACGCTCCATAGAGCCGAAGGGCGCACGGTGAATCATCACAGGGCGGTGCGGCTTATTATCAGCGCCGGTGTAGTTCAGGTCGAAACGCTCGGGGAGGTTGTAGTCCACCTGCACGGTGCCAAGCTGCCAGTCACGACCGATGACGTCACGCACGATGAAGTCAATCTTGGGGCCGTAGAAGGCAGCCTCATTCTCTGCCTCAATGTAATCGAAGCCGTTCTCGGTAAGCACCTCACGAAGTGACTGCTCTGCGAGCTTCCAGTTCTCAACAGTGCCCACGTACTTGGCATCGGTGTAATCCTTATCACGCAGGGAAAGGCGTACGCGGTAATCATTCATCTGAAGAGTACCGAGGATGTGCTTCACAATACCAATGCACTGCTGCACTTCTTCCTTAATCTGGTCAGGGCGGCAGAAGATGTGAGCATCATCCTGAGTGAAACCACGCACGCGGGTCATACCGCCCAGCTCACCGCTCTGCTCCCAGCGGTACACAGTACCGAACTCAGCCAAACGCACGGGCAAATCACGGTAGGAGTGGGGATCACTGGAGTAAATACGGATGTGGTGGGGGCAATTCATGGGCTTAAGCATGAAGCCCATGATGGAGCGTGTATCAAGAGAGTTGAAAAGCTCTGCACAGCTGGCGTTCTCGTCACGCAGCTTCTTGAAATCATCCGGGTCAGGGATGGGAGTGAACTGGCTCTCCTTATAGTGCTCCCAGTGGCCGGAAGTCATGTAAAGATCCAGCTTGCCGATGTGGGGAGTGTACACCTGAGAGTAGCCGATGCGATCCAGCTCTTCCGTGATGAAATCCTGCAGCTCACGGCGGATGATGGCACCCTTGGGCTTCCAGAGCACAAGGCCCTGCCCCACCATCTCATCAATGGTGAACAGCCCCATCTCACGGCCAAGCTTGCGGTGGTCGCGCTTGCGGGCCTCCTCCAAGCGGGCGAGGTGCTCATCCAGCTGAGTGCGGTTCGGGAAACAGGTGCCATACACACGCTGCAGGCGGGGGCCATTAGCATCCCCCTGATAATAGGCGGAAGCCACACTCATCACCTTGAAAGCCTTGCAGTTACCGGTGCGGCCCACATGAGGCCCGGCGCACAAATCCGTGAAATCACCGTTGCGATAGATGGAAATTTCCTCATCGTCAGGAATACGGTTCAGCAAATCCACCTTAAACTTGGAAGGCACGTCACGCGGACCAATGGAGCCGAGCTCACCGCTCTGAGCCATAGCCATAGCCTCAGCGCGGGTCACTGTAGTTCGCTCAAATGTCTGATTCTCCTTAACAATCTTCTTCATCTCAGCCTCAATCTGCTCAAACTCGGCTGATGAGATGTTATGATCCAGTTCAATATCATAGTAGAAGCCGTTTTCCACAGCGGGACCGGCAGCAAGCTGAGCCTGCGGCCAGATACGGCAGATGGCAGCAGCCAGAACGTGCGCACAGGAATGGCGCAGACGCTCCAAGTCGCTAGCCTGATTACGTTCCTCAAGAGTCTTTCTTTCTTTCTGTTCAGACATAAGTTATTCGTTGAGCCATTAATATGCCCTCAAATGGCCTGAAATGCAAGCCTAATCCATGAAATAAGCGGAAAATTACCCATTTTATTCAGAATGGAAGTCAATGACGCGGCTTTTTAGCCCCAGGCAAGCCCCCTCTGCGGGCACGAAGCTGGGTTCTCAAAGAGTTCAGCTTAATTTTCAAGCGGCGGCAGGGAGTCGTCAACCTGTGCCACATTCCGGCCGCGGAACGATAATTCCGGGGAGTCTGCCGACAGGCAGCTCCGGTACCACCAGCCGCATTCAGCCCGATGTTGGACTCGCCATCCATCTGCAGGCAAAGAATGGGGTCTAACACATACACATTCACGCCTCGCCAAGAGGGAACAAAATCCCGGTAAAGCACGTCCACAGCTCGGTACTTGCCCAGCCACTCCCACACATCGTCATCAGCCTTCGGGAAAACCTCTAGCAGAGAATCATACAATTCAGCAGAAACAATATAAGCATGCGCAGCAATCACCCC
>CALABM010000260.1 GCA_937885815.1 uncultured Verrucomicrobiales bacterium
TTGCATCTTTTTTTGCTTTTTCCCAGGAAAGAGATTTTCGTATCCGCGATCCGTTTGTCCTTGTCGATGGGGGCAGATACTATCTTTACGAGTCGAAGCCTTGGTTCGGCGGCAATGGCGTCGGAGTCAGGGTCAGCACGAATCTTGTCGACTGGACCGGGAAAAAGATGGCTATGAAATGGATGCCCAGGTGGGGCAGACCGGATTGGAGCAAGCCTTTGAAGAATATCTCCACGGCACCAACGGCAGAGTGCGAAAGACCAGCACAGCCTCCGGCGTTGTTACCGATGGAGCGCCAGCTCCAGAAGAGCTGACCGGCACTCTGGCGGGCAAGGCGGCGGGAATAGTCAATCTGAGCATCAATTTCCGAGGCGGGGCGGCCGGGGTCCTCGCGGCTGTTGATACGTGCGGAGGCGATGCCGGGCCAGACGGGGCGGCTGGGATTGATGCTGACCCACCAGCGCATGAGTGCGGTGAAGCTCTGGTCGCTGTCAATACGCCAATACAGCTGGGGCGCGAGGTAATCCACCCAGCCACGGGAGAGCCACTTGCGGGCATCACAGGCGAGGTGCTCGTAAGCATTTACTCCGGCCTCTACACCGGAGGGGTAGCCGGGTTGCCAGATGCCGAAGGGGCTGATGCCCACGCGTACCCAAGGTTTGATTTGCTTTACGCCGGAGTAAAGGCGCTGAACGAAAGCATCAATGGCGGCACGGCGCTGAGCCGGGCTGCGGCCATCGCGTACGTTATGATGAGGGGGATAGGGGTAGAAGTAGTCATCCAGATGCACGCCGTCTATATCATAACGGCGCACGACATCCATGATGACGTTCAGTACGTGCTGCTGGGCAGCATTGCTGGAGGGATTCAGGATGGTGGTGGAGCCTGCCTGCATGAGCAAGCTAGGATTCTTGCGGGAGATGTGGTTCCGGCCAACGGGGCGCCCGCTGATGGTGGCTCGGAAGGGGTTGAACCAAGCGTGCAGTTCCAGCCCTCGCTTATGGGCCTCAGTGACAGCGAAGGCGAGGGGGTCATAGCCGGGGTTGACACCGGGGCCGCTCAGCCAAGCACTCCAAGGCTCTAGGTTAGAGCGGTAAAAGGCATCACCGTTCGGGCGGATTTGTAGGATGATGGCGTTCAGTTTTAACTGAACGGCCTTATTCAGGATGGTGAGAAGCTCTTGTTTCTGCTGGTCAGCGGAGAGTCCGGCACGGGAGGGCCAGTCCAGATTATACACGGTGGAAACCCATACGGCGCGGAACTCACGGGGCGGCTCGGGTGCATTTTCATTCACCTGCTGCCATGCCTGAGCGAGGCTTATTGTGGTAAGGAGTAGTATGAGCTGCAGCAACTTCTTCATGCCCCGTATAGTACTATAGCTCAGCGGGGGTGGCAAGTTTGTTCTCTGCCATGATATTAAATGAGCCCAGCAGTTTATTTTCTGGCGAGGCGCAGGAGGGCGCGGTAGGCTTCTGGGTGATTCAGAGCGGCTGCCTTCCGGTACCAATAAGCTGCCAGTTCAGCACTGCGCGGGGCGCCGATACCCTGCTCAAAACATTCACCGAGGCGGTAAGTGGCAGCGGAGTGGCCGCAGAGAGCTGCTCGCTCTAGGCAGGATACGCCACCGGAGGGGTCTTTTCTGCAGCCGATGCCTTTCAGGTAGCACTTGCCGAGCTGATAGAGGGCATCCGGAGCACCACCGCGGGCAGCTTTATCAAAGAGAGCCACCGCAGCTTCATAATCCCGTGCGCAGCCACGGCCTCTCATCAGGCGTTTGGCTTGCTGCATGCAGTCCGCAGGGCTGATAGGTGCTTCGTGTGACATGCGGAATACGCTGGCTCAGGGGGTGGGAAGAATGCTGGGGAGAGCTTTGATATATTCGGTGATGCCGTTGAGAATCATTTGCACGGAGAGCAGCACGAGAATGGTGCCCATGAGGCGTGTGAGGGCTGTGGTGCCCTTTTCTCCAAGGAATGTCAGGATTTTCCTAGAGAGGCAGAGCAGGGTGGCCGTCATGAACCATGCCAACAGAATGGAGATAATGCCTTCCATCTTCTCCAGAGGTGTGGTGCACATGGCAGCCTGCATCATTACAACGGATATGGCAGCCGGCCCTACAATGAGCGGTACTGTGACCGGTACAATGAAAATTTCCGTGCTGCTCAAATCTAAGTGCGGGCTCCGCTTGGTGGGGAACACCATGCCAATGGCGATGATGAAGAGCATGATGCCGCCACTCAGGTTCAGCGAACTGGTGGAGATGCCCATCCAGCCTAATATCACTTTGCCTAAAAAGAAGAAAAAGAGCAGCAATATCAGCACGAAAAACACCTCTCGGAGCAAAACGTGTTTGCGGCGTTTTTCTGGCAGCTGAACCAGTAGGCTCTGTACCATTGGGGCGGTGCCGGCGGGATCCAGTACGAGAAAGAGTGTGCCGGCGGTAGCGATAATGTGTTCCCAGCTCATGGTGAGTATTTGAGTGAATTAGAATTCTTTGTGAGTGAAAATCCAAGCGGAAATAAGGAGGTGCATCAGCATGTATGCTACTGCAATGAGCGTTAGGCTGCCAATCATGGCCCAGCTGAGTGCCACTCCCGAGGTGGCTGTATCTGCCACGGAGAATAGGCTGAAATCAGGAAGAATCAGGCTTACAAGCTGCTGCGTGTGCTGCATGACCGGGCTGGTGCCTTCCGTGCCGGCAGCGCTGATGACGCCGAAGAGCTGCCCCTGAAACATGCCGATGAAGTAGGCTCCGAGCCCGAAAATCATGCTTACAATAGTACCGCTGGTAAAGCAGGAAAAGAGCAGCGTGATGGTGGTCAGCACCCCATAGCCAAGGAACATAGCAATGATGGCTCGCTGGGTATCCCATGTGTTGCCGGCAGCGTGAATCTGTTCCAGATACGGCCCCATTTCAGAGGCCGGTATTCCTTTGTGTTGCAGTAAAATGCGCATCTCCTCTACGAGGGTGCCCTCACGCAGCCATAATACTGCGCTCATCAGGCCATCCATTACCAGCAGCATCACCAGCAGGAGCAGCATGACGCCGGCTGCCTTGCCGGCCAGATAATCAAAGCGGGGTACCGGTTTGCAAAGAATGGTGTAGAGAATGCGGTCTTCTGTGTCTCGCGGGATAAGCAGCGCTGTGGCTCCCACACAGAAGATGAGACCGAAAAGTTGCATGCAGCCTATGGCTACATCTTTAATAAGCTGCAGTTGTTCTATGCCTCGGAATTCAACGCCGAGCTTTCCTTGGTATGGAAGGAACTGCAGCGCCATGAAGCCGATGCCGAATACTGCCAGCACCAGAAAGAGGCGCATGCGTACCAACTGGGTAAACGTGACGCCCGCTACCGCGGCTACGCGTGCGGGCGTTCGTACCAGGCTGCTCCGGGCTTGGGCCATGGCGTTCCTGGGGGGCTTGAGTTATTTACGAGGGGCGCTTTCTCCGGCCTCAATCAGGTTCCAGAAGGAACGGCTGGCACCCAGTGCATGGTCTTCACTGCCACCCATATTGGCGCGGAACATGAAGTCCTTCAGTGAATCTGCATGCAGCACGCGCTGCACGATGACGGAACCATTCTCGATGGTGAAATAAATACGATAATCTTTTGAACGATAACGGAAGATGCGGCGGCCGTCACGCTCGACGATACCAAAGGCGGGGTCTTCCTTCTTACCGGTGAGAAAATCCTCATCAACCCGGAAACCGGAGATTAACTCCAGCTGTTCCAAGGTTGGAATGGCCGAGACTTCGCTCGCGCTGATTTCATTGAATACGATTTGATGCATCAGCTGGAGTTTAGTCTAAAAATGAGCGTTTGGCAAGTCTTAAGTTTGCCTTCTTTTCTATATTTATTGATAAAAAAAGCCCGGGCAGTAGTGCTGCCCGGGCTGAAAATATAGAAAGGATGATGGAATTAGTTCTGGCGGTTAGCGCGGTTGTTGCGAGCATCCTCACGGAGGATGTTAATGCAATCCAGAACGATGCGGCCATGACCCTGCTGGATGACTCTGCCGGTATTATCCACAATGACGGCGGAGGGGTAAGCACCCGGGGGCTGGTAGCCCGGAACGTTTGCTACAGCAGTGGGCATAGCAGCGGGGAAGCGAACCTCGTGGTCTCGCGCATAGGCCTTGGCGTCTTCCACTGTGCGGTCACCGGAAACGAGAATAATCTCCACCTTCTTGTTGCGCAGTTTGCGGTACTCAGCTACAATCTGCGGCATAAGGGCGCGGCAGGGACCGCACCAGCTGGCAGAGTGCAGGAAAATATAGTAGCGGGCATTAGTGCGAGGACGGCCACTGATGAACTCCACCTCGCGAAGGGCTTCTGCCACAGTGGGACGCTCAGGCTCGGAATCTTCGCCAGCGGCATCGTCCCCAGGGATTTCTACATCCGGAGCATCCTTGATGGTGTGATTTCTCCACTGCATGACGGAAGAGCCATGCTGGCTGGTCACCACGTTGCCCTCGGCGTCCATGAATATGGCCCACGGGATGCCGGGGGTTTGAGGCATATTCGGCAGCTGAGGCATTTTATCCTTAGCGATGACGGGGAAGGTGCCGTTATTGCTGGTCACGAACTGCACTGCCTGTTCAGGGGTGTTATCCTGACTGTGGAGAATGAGCTCCACCTGGCCGCTGCGGCGAATCTTGGCATATTCAGCGGCGATGCGGGGCATCTCATTGCGGCAGGGGCCGCACCAGCTGGCCGAGCGGAGGATGATGAAGAACTTGGCGTTCAGATTCGGGCGGGCGCTTGTGAGGTACTCAGCATTCTTCAGTGCTGTGGCCACAACGGAAAGCTCTTGTGCAGGAGCTTCATCCTGAGCTGTCGTGTTGCGTTCGCTCCGGCGAGTATTCTGGCGTGTGGTATTTTGGCGCGTAGTGCTCTGACGCGTGGCACTCTGGCGGGTGGCCTGACGAGCACCTGTGCGAGCGGTGCGGCTCGTCTGGCGGGTGGGCGTGGCTTCATCCGCTGCTGCTGCCTGCGGAGCGGCCCAGCTGCTGATGCCCAGTAGCAGGGCAAATAGAAGGAGTGTGTGTTTCATGACATCACCATGCTAGCATATGTACATAGTATGTCAATCGTAAAAAGGAATTTCATGCTTAAAAAGTCGGAATAACAATGCTATGGGCATAAAAAAGGCGGAATGCCGGGTGAGGCATTCCGCTTTTATGGGCGGGTAAGTTAGGCTTCATCGAATACGAGGGTCTTGCACCAGCCGTCCTTAGGAGTGTGCGTGTTCGGGAAGATAGCCCTTGCCACGCCAAGATAATCCTCAGGGTTGGGCATGGATGGACTGTAGTGAGTGAGCCAGAGCTCTTTCACTCCGCCGGCTTGTGCAGCCATTTGCGCGGCCTCGGAGAAGAGCATGTGCTTGTTCTGTTCAGCCTTGTCCAGCTTCTCGTTATCTCCGTACATGCCTTCGCAGATGAAGAGGTCGGAGCCTGCTGCAGCTGCTGCAATGGAAGGAAGGGGACGCGAATCCGTACAGTAGGTAACCTTTAAGCCACGGCGGGGGGCGCCCATCACCATGTCCGGTGTGTAGGTGCGGCCGTCCTGCTCGATGCTTTCACCCTTCTGAAGACGCTTCCAGAGAGGCATGGGTACCCCCAGCTCTTTAGCCCGGGCTGCATCAAACTTACCTGCACGGGGCAGGCTGAAGCTGTAGCCAAGGCAGGGCAAATCGTGCTCCACGGCAAAGGCCTTCAGCTCGCAGTTTTGGAAGCTGAGAAGAGTTTCCTCTGCCTCCAGCTCGCGAACGGTCAGCTCAAAGGTGAGGAAGGGCGCGATGCAGCGGAGGCTGTTGACGATGTGCTCTGTACCCACGGGGCCGATGATGGTGACGGGCTCAGTACGGCCCATTTTGCCCATGGTGAGCAGAAGGCCGGGGAGACCGCTGATGTGGTCCGCGTGGATGTGGGTGATGAGGATGATGTCTATGGGACTAAGATTCTGGCCTGCTTTCTGAAGGGCTATCTGAGTGCCTTCACCGCAGTCAATGAGTGCGGCGTGGCCGTTGCAGCGAACCATCAGAGATGTGAGCCACCTGTCTGTTTGCGGCAGAGTGCCGCCGGTACCTGATAAGCAAATGTCTAGCATAATTAGTGATTGTTAGGTTAGTTAATGTAATAATTATTACTTCAAGTATGCCGACATGAAGGAGCGGGTGGATTTCTCCGTAATCCGGTTCAGAATGGGCTGATTGCGGGTGGATACCTGTTTTTCAGCCTGGCGGAAAATAAGCTTGTGCTGAGGGGTAACCGTCATCAGCGAGTGATGGAGAGGAGTGGTTACCCTGTTTTTCCGTCTTCCGTTTTATACATGAAGATGGCAGTCCAAAAGCCGAGGGTGTCAATCAACCCCGTGGGCTGTCGTATATAGTGACACAGGAACGGCTCTTTGTGTTGAATAAAATTGTAAAAAAATTAATTTTCTTCGAAAGTGAGGCTTTTTTGCCAGCCGTCACGGGGTGTATGAGTATTCGGGAATATGGCTCGGGCTACATCTCGGAAGGCTTTTGGATTAGGCAGGGATGGGCTGTAGTGCGTAAGCCAGAGCTCTTTTACACCGCCGGCTTGCACCGCGAGAGTGGCAGCCTCGGAGAAGAGCATGTGCTTGTTTTCCTTTGCCTTGGGAAGATTTTCATCCTCGCCGTACATGCCTTCGCAGATGAAGAGGTCAGAGTCCGCGGCGGCAGCTGCTATGGCCGGTACGGGGCGGGAATCCGTGCAGTAGGTGATTTTGAGGCCACGGCGGGGCGGGCCGAGCACCATATCCGGCGTGAAAGTTTTTCCTTCGTGCTCAACGGTATCGCCATTTTGGAGGCGTTTCCAGTATTCCAGCGGAATATTTTGTTCCTTCGCGCGTGCTACGTCAAACTTACCGCTGCGGGGCAGGGTGAAGCTGTACCCATAACAGGGCATGCCATGCTGCACGGCAAAAGCACGGATGTCACACTCCATGAAGTACATCAGCTCATCATCATACCCCAGTTCGCTGACTTGTACTTCAAAAGGAAGACTGGCCGCAATGATACGCAGGCCGTTTACGGCTCGCTCTGTTCCCACCGGACCTATAATGGAGACGGGCTCGGTACGTCCCATGTTACCCATGGTGAGCAGAAGGCCGGGTAGGCCGCTGATATGGTCTGCATGCAAGTGAGTGATGAGGATTTTATCCACGGGTTTGAGGCTCATGCCGGCATCCTGCGCGGCTATCTGAGTGCCTTCTCCGCAATCCACCAGAACAGAATGCCCCTTATAGCGCACTATCAGTGAGGTGAGCCAACGATTATTCAGGGGCTGGGTGCCACCGGTTCCTAGCAGGCAGATGTCTAACATATGTTTGAAATTGCCATGAGCCGTTCATTCAGGACGGCTCATGGCATGCTGAACGTGGTTATTCGCCCTTGAGGATGGCGAGCCGTGCGGAATCAAGCTGCTCCCAAGGGAGGTCCGCCTTCGTGAAGTGACCGTAGTTCGTGGAGCGAGCAAAGATGGGGTTGCGGAGGCCCAGTACTCTCTCCATGTCTGCTGGTTTGAAGGAGAAGGCTTTAAGGACGCGCTCGATGATGGTATCTTCATCAATGGTAGCAGTGCCGAAGCTGTCCACATCCACCATGATGGAGACGGGGCTGGCTTTACCGATGGCGTAGGCTACTTGGAGTTCGCAACGCTCTGCAAGACCGGCGGCGACAATGTGCTTGGCTACCCAGCGGCACATGTAGGCACCGGAGCGGTCCACCTTACTGCAGTCTTTGCCGGAGAATGCGCCACCACCATGGCGACCCATGCCACCGTAGGTGTCCACGATAATCTTGCGGCCGGTGAGGCCGGAGTCTCCGTGGGGGCCACCGATAACGAAACGGCCTGTGGGATTGATGAAGAACTCAGTTTCAGGGGTGATGAGTTCAGCGGGGAGCACGCGGCGGATAAGTTCTGTGCAGAAGCTGCGGATGGTGGAGATATCCACTTCTTCCGTGTGCTGGGTGCTGAGTACGACGTTCAGGATACGGGCGGGCTTGCCATCTGTACCATATTCCACTGCTACTTGGCTCTTGCTGTCCGGGCGCAGCCATGCCACTTCTCCGCTGTGGCGTACACGTGCGAGCTCAATCATGATGCGGTGGGCAAACATGATGGGGGCCGGCATGAGCTCGGGGGTTTCATTGGCTGCATAACCAAACATGATGCCTTGGTCACCTGCGCCCTGTTCTGCGCCTTCTTTGCCCTCAGCCTCGCGTGCATCCACGCCTTGGGCAATGTCCGGGCTCTGCGTGGAGAGTAGGTTTGTTACGGTGAGGGTTTCTGCATTGAAGACGGCATCATCAGCCGGTGTTGCATAACCGATGCTGCGCACGGTTTCACGCACGAGTGCTTCATAATCAATTTTTGCCTGTGTGGTAATCTCACCGGCAAGAATGACGTGGCCGTCCTTCACCAGTGTCTCGCAGGCCACGCGGCTGGCGGGATCCTGTGTGAGGCATGCGTCCACCACAGTGTCAGAGATGAGGTCTGCTACTTTGTCGGGGTGGCCTTCGCCTACGGATTCTGAGCTGAATATATGGAGTCTGTTCATAAAATTGTATGTGCGTTATTCGTAATTAGTGAATGAAAAGGCTTTCAGACCGCTGGGGAGCTCACCCCTGAGGGCACCCATGGCGGACATGATGGAAGAGGCGATGAGGGCGGTCTTATTAGAGATGTCCGGTCTGGGATCAAGGATGCAGGCGAAGATGTCCCAGAGGAGGGTCATTTCATTGCGGAACTGGCTTGCCTGAATGACGAATGAGCGAAAACCTGCTGCGTAAAGAGCTGTACTTTCTGTGCGGGTGAGGTTACAGGTGGCTTTCTGGCGTAGGGTGTCTTTAGTTACGGTATGCCAGTTGTCGCGTTCTGCGAGAGCAGTTCGGCGGTGGCACAAAGTCATATCATAGGGGGTCTTGCGGATGTCGGCAAGGACTTTGAGGTGCTCGCGGCGCAGAGCGCTGTTACGCGGGAGGGAATCGTTAATGATGATATCGAAGCGCTCCGGGTGGCTAATTGCGGTGAAAATGGCAGGGCGTGAGGCATCTGCCGGGTGGAGGCACACGCGGTTGTACTGTTCTGCCAGTTTATTGTACAGAGCAGGAGTGCGGCGGGCTGGCTCCATGATGAGGCGGTTCGGGTGGCAGAAGAGGGGAAGCTTGGGGTAACGGCTGCGGATGTGGGTTGCCAGTAGGTCACTTGCCACGCAGACGGCGTTGCGGTGCACGCGGTCTCGCTTGTAGAGTTCGTCCAGCAGGGTGTTTGCATAGCTGTCCGCCAGCATATCCTCGCTGATGCAGGGATTATCGAAAGTAAGCAGTACGCCGATGCTGTCCGCCGCGTATTTTTCCAGCCAATCCGTATAGACGGGCAGCGGCATGGGGCGGCGTTCTTGGTACCAGTCCAAAGACCAGTTACAGGCCGGGCAGCCAGCCACGCGGATGGGTTTGCGCTGGGGCAGGAGGTTGCTCAGCTGGGTGGTAATCGTGTTCAGGGAGCGGTCGAAACGCAAAGCTCCGCCGAAAGTCCAAACTGCTTCGGGCAGGTGGGACTCCAGAAGGAAATTCAGTTCCGAGGCTTTGACCGGTCTGATGATGGAGCTCATGAGTTTTGATGTGGTAAGATGGATTCCCAGAAGCGCTGGCCGAGGCTGTGCATGGCGTTTTCATCTCGGTCATCATTACGAAGTACGAGTCGCAGCAGGTCGAAGAGGACTCCTGAGGCGTTAGCGTGCCCTCGTCCCTGAAGCTTGAAATGACGGAAGCCGAGCTCACGCAGGTGCGCGATTTCAGGTGTGTTCAGTGCCAGAACGCCGTGTTTTTCATGGGTGAGCAGGGTGCCAATGTCCTGACAGCCATTCGTGCTCTGCTTTTGTTCGAATTCCTGCGTGTTGTAGCTGAAGAAGTTCAGCGCCAGTTTAGAGAGCTCTCTGTAATGGTATGAGCGCATGGGGCAGTGGCGTATGCAGTATTCGTTCACCAGCAAGATGTAGCGCTCTTTGTCCTCTAGCTTTTCCAGAAGCGCGTCATTCAGAACATCATCCGGATGCACCATGACTTCATCATACTGATCAGCCAAGCGCTTGTATGCATCAATTTTTCCTTTGCCGCCGCCATTGGTGATTTTGAGGATGCTGGAAACCGTGCGAAGGGAGGGGAAGTTCGTCTTTATGTGCTCATGAAGGGCATCAGATGCAAGGATGACGGCGTTTTTCTTGGTGGGGTTATGATTGGAAATAAAGGTGAGCAGGGCATTGCCGAGCTCATCGGAAAGGTGCTCTTTACCGAGGAGAATATTGGTGAAGGTAAGGTAAAGGGATATATTGCGCCTTTCGTATGCAAGGCCTGCGGTGCGAATTTCTTCCGTGTCCCTCAGGAGGTGCTTGAGCACGCGGCCGCTGTTCCATGCGCAAAGCGGTGCGCCGTGGACGATGCTGAAGGGAACGAAGCCTAACAGCTGGGTACAGAAATCATGGAATGCTACCAGTTCGCGGTCATTCACGAACGCGCCTGATACATCCCACACGGCATCCGGCCAGCTGGGGTTAAGGTATGGAGAAATCTTTGCCATGATGAAATGTGCGCGTTAGTGTAGCAGATACACGGCTTTTTGGCAAGCGGAATATCTCGCGCACGTGTAATGCGCGCGACAAAAAAGAAGGGAATGACGGGTCTGTTTCACTTTTAGCTTGCAGGAGCCGCGGTTTTGTTGTAAATATTATGTGTGATGGATATGTCTAAACTCTCTCTCGATTGGAAGCAGCTGGCAGACCTGCCGGATGCTGAAGGCTGGGCCGGTATGTATGCCGGTGTGACGAATGGTGCCCTTATCGTGGCCGGTGGTGCAAATTTCCCGGAGAAGCCCCTTTGGGAAGGTGGTCCCAAGCGCTGGACGGAGCGCGTCTTTGTGCTTACCTCCGTAGATGGTGCATGGCAGGAAGGAACGCCTCTTCCTAAGCCTCTGGGTTATGGTGCTACTGCTTCACTGCCTCAGGGTGTGATGTTCATTGGAGGCAGCAATGCTGAAGGCGCTGTGGCTGATTGTTATATGCTGAGCTGGGATGGCTCTGCCGTGAGCTGCAAGCCGGTAGCTCCTCTGCCTGTTACGCTGACTGGTCACGCTGCTACTGTGATGGGCGGTAAGGTGTATGTGCAGGGTGGCAGCATTGCTCCCGGTGAGCAGGATGCCGAAAGCCGCCTCTGGATTTATGACCCTGCTGCGGATGCTTGGACTGAAGGGCCCGCTATGCCGGCACGTGGTCGTTTCCTGCAGCAGA
>CALABM010000261.1 GCA_937885815.1 uncultured Verrucomicrobiales bacterium
GATGATTATTTCTGCCGCAGCAGTGCTTGCGGTGCTGGCAGGGGCCGGTGTTTACTTGTTGAACATCTCTCCGCAGCAGGAGGTGGAGGGCCCGGCTGGTGCCAGTTCAGGCTCGCAGATGGCGGATGCTAGTCAGCTCCGGAGGGAAAGCTCTGAGATAGCGCAGGCTGCCCGGGAGTCTGACGTGGAGACGCTTGGTCGCCTTATTGAGGCCGGGGGGGATGTGAACGCCGCTGATTCCTCCGGTTTTACCGCCTTGAACTGGGCCGTATATAGTGGAAGTACGGCGTGCGTGAAGCTTCTGCTTGATGCTCCGGATATTGATGTGAATAGGGCTGATTCACAAGGTTTTACTCCTCTTTTCTGGGCTATTTACAAGAGTAATAGCGAGTGTGTGCAGTTGTTGCTGGACGCTCCCGGAACCGATGTTAATCGGCAGGCTAAGGATGGCAGCACCCCTCTCTTCTGGGCTGCTCGTAACGGCTTTACCGATGGCATGCAGCGCCTTCTCAATACTCTGGCCATAGGAGTGAATAAAGCTGGCCTGGAAAACAAAACTCCCTTGTATGAAGCGGCTCTAAATGGGCACGCTGAGTGCGTGCAGCTTTTGTTGGCGGCTCCCGGAGTGGAGGTAAATGCGGCTGATATTCATGGCCTGACCCCGCTGAGTGTTGCGGCTGATGCCGGGCATATAGAATGTGTACGGCTGCTGCTGGCAGCTCCCGGTGTAGCGCCGGGGATGAGAGATAAGTTCGGGCGCTCTGCGCTGGATTTGGCTGAAGCTGCAGAGCATACAGAGATTTTGGAGCTGCTGCGTTCCGCGCAGCCTTGACGCCCGTTATTCGTAATACCGACTTTCTACCTATTCAGACATTTATATTATGGCTTCAGCAAATCAAAAACCTAATGCAGTACAGAACGGTGATATTGTAGCACCGATGGCCCTTCCTCTGCCTGTTAAGCTCGGAAACTACAAGGTGCAAAAGGTGTTGGGAAGTGGTGGTTTTGGTATCACTTATCAGGCTGTTGATGAGAAGAATGGTAAGCAAGTTGTGATAAAGGAATGCCTGCCATGTAAGTATGCTCGGCGTACTCCTTCTTCTCTTAAAGTTGAGCCCGGAACCGGAGAAGATGGCGAGAAATTCGCAAAGTTTCTCCAAAGCTTCATCAATGAGGCTGGCGTGCTTTCCATGCTGGAGCATCCCAATATCGTGAAAGTTTTGGATAGTTTCAAAGCTTTGGGTACGGCATATTACGTTATGCCTTATCTGGGGGGCACTGAACTGCAGAAGGCTGCTCCCCCCGCAAGCCGGATAAGTGAGGATTGGCTCCGCCCCATTTTGAGAGATCTGCTGAAGGCTTTGGATTACCTGCACGGCCGCAAGTTCCTTCACCGTGATATTAAGCCTGAGAATATCATCCTCTGCAGTGAGAATAGGCCGGTTCTTATTGATTTCGGTAGTGCGCGTTCCATGGAAAGTGAGGGCTCTCACACTAAGTTCATTTCTGGCGCATATACCCCGCCGGAGATGATGAAGAGTAAGGGGGATTGCGGGAGCTGGTCTGATCTTTATTCTCTGGGGGCTACATGTTATTTCCTGATTACCGGTGAAACTCCGCCCGAGTGTCTGGACCGAGTCGTGGATGACCCCTACCTCCCGCTTGTCGGAAGAGCGGAATTGGCTAATCGTTTCAGCCAAGAATTCCTTAAGCATATTGATGTATCCCTTCGTCCAAGGCCTGCTCACCGCTGGCAAGCAGCTCGGGAATGGATTGAGGCTCTGGATGAGGATAGTATTAAGACTGATGGCGGGGCTCTGCGGAAGGCCGCTGAAAACGGAAATCTGGGCGAACTGCGCCGCCTTGTGGAAAAAGGGGTGGATGTGAACTCCGCCGGGCGCAAGGGCTATACCGCCTTGCACCATGCCGCATATGAGGGCTGCACCGAGTGTGTGAAATACTTGCTGAGCATTAAGGCTACGAATGTGAATATGGGGGATGAAGCTGGGTTGACTCCTCTGCACAGGTCGCACCCGGATTGTGTTCCCCTTCTGCTGGCCGCTCCGGGGATAGATGTGAATATGAAGGATAAGAAGGGGCGCACTCCCCTTTGCCTTGCCGCTAAATATGGTGCTTCCGGGCGCATGTTGCGCTTGCTTGCCTCCCCGGATGTCATGGTGAACGCGGCGGATGCGGAAGGTTTCACTCCTCTGCATTATACTGTGAGTGAGGGGCATATTTCTTGTATGCTGATGCTGCTTGCCGCTAAAGGTGTGGACGTGAACGCGGCGGATATGAAGGGGAATACCCCCTTGGCCCAGGCTGCTGTTCATGGGAATTTGGAGGCGGCTCAGCACCTACTGGCTTGCCACGGGGTGCGCACCGAGTTCCGGAATGAGGAGGGAAAGACGGCTGCCGAAGTTGCCGCGCAGATGGGACATAGTGATATTGCTGGGCTTTTTTCTCATGAGGAGAAGCCGCGCAAGCGCTCCCTGCGTTTCCTTGGCTGGGGGATAGCGGGTTTAATACTGGGCCTGAGCTGGATACCATTTAATTCAGTCTTGCTGCATTCTGCTGTACGTTGTTCCGGCACGGGTTTCCTTAATTTCCTGCTTTATTTGCCGGGTACCTCAGTATATGCAGAAGGCCCGGGTGGCTCGCTTATTGTGCAGGCGGCGGCCGGGGCGGATGTGGACTGCTTGGAGGCCTTGGCCAGCAGGGCTGACGTGGACCCCAATTATCAGGATTCAAAGGGAAATACCGCGCTTTGTGTGGCTGTGCGTAATGGCCGTACGGAGGTTGTGCGCCGCTTGCTGAATAATCCCCGTATTGATGCACTACAGCCGGATGCCTCTGGCCGTACACCGCTGGAACAGGCTCGCGCCATAGGTAATGAGGATATCATTCGCCTTTTGGAAAATGCCATCGGTGATACTGATAAGAAGGAAGCAGCAGAGCTGCTTGTCGGCATGGGAATTACCCCTGACCGTTACACCGAGGTGCTGCCGCGCTGCATTCAGGCGAGTGATGTGGATACGCTGCGATGTTTGCTTTGCGTGGGCGTGGATGTGAATGCACCTGTCACTGCTGATGGGAAGACCCCCATCATGCTGGCGGCTGAGGGCGGCGCCTATGAGTGCCTGAAATTATTGCTTGCCGCGGATGATACGCACGTGAACAGCAAGGATAATGCCGGCCGTTCGGCTATTTTCCATGCGGCCGCTGCAGGCCAGTTCCGTTGCCTCATGTTGCTGCTGAGTGTGAATGGGGTTAATGCTGCTCAGGCGGATAATGAAGGCCTCACTCCGCTGGAGGCTGCTACTCGCGCAGGGAAGACGCGCTGCGTCAGCATTCTTTCCTCCGCTACTTGATGCGGGGCTTTGCCGTTATCTTGCTCTTCTGGGCTACAGAAAAGCCGCAGTCTGTGAGAACTGCGGCTTTCTTCATTGTAAATCCGTGGATTGAAGGGCTTTAGCGGAAGCTCAGGCCCTTCACCTTGGCGGCGAGGGTATCGAGCACGCACTTGTGAGCGGCGTCCACCTCAGCGGCGGTCAGAGTCTTCTTCGCGTCGCGGTAGAGGAAGGTGTAGGTCATGGCCTTGCGATCCGTGGCGAGCTTCTCGCCGGTCGGGTCACAGAACACGTCCTTCAGGCCTGTGCTCACCAGCAGCTTCTGCTTGGCAGCCTCCACAGCCTTCATGATGTCTGCGTGGCGTGTATCAGCCGGTACATCCAGAGAGGAGTCACGGGAGGAGCCGGGGAACTGGGGCAGGTCTGCAGCCTTGTAGGGAGCGGTGGCCACCTGCTGCAGCTTGCGGAGGTCCAGCTCAGCGTAGTAGCACTCCATGGGCAGGCCGAGGGCGCGGCACTTGGCCAGAGACAGGCGTGCCATGTAACCACAGGCCTGATTATTAATCTGGATATCAGCACCCACAGCGGCGTTCTCACGGGCCTGCTTGGCGGGTACGAGGGTGATGACTGCCTTGGGCACCAGAATGTCCAGCACGGCACGGATGTGCTCGAAGCCGGCTGTAGCGGGCTTGGTGTCTGCCCAGCTGGCGGGGCTCAGCTTGCCGGCCATGAAGATGCCCAGCACCTCGTTCTCGATGTCCTTGCCCTTACCGCCGCCGGTGTTGCGGAACACGCGGCCGCATTCGAAGAAGCGCAGCACTTCCAGCCCCTGGTTGATATTGCGGGCTGCCACGGAGATGAGGCCGGGAGCCAGAGAGGGACGCAGGGTGGAGTGATCCTCAGAGATGGGAAGGGAAACGCGGATAACGTCACCATCCATCAGCGGCTTGATGGGCAGGGCATTCTCCACGCTGGCAATGGTGGGGTCGATGCTCTCCGCGGCGATGAGCTTGAAGGTCTGAGCCTCCCAGAAACCGGCGCCGGCGAGCTTGCGGCTCAGAGCCATGCGGTAATCATTGGCGCGGTCATGAGCGCTCTCTTCCACGAAGATGGCGGTGTTCGTGGCGGGAATGTTATCAATGCCGTACACACGCACAATCTCCTCCAGAAGGTCGCAGCTGCGCTTCAGGTCCAGGCGCCAGGGAGGGCAGTCCCAAGTGCCGCGGCCATCGATGTTCTTCAGTCCGAGATTCTTCAGGATGGTGGTGGCCTCCGTGTGGGGGATGGAGCCGTTCGTCATCACGTCCAGTTCCTTCCAATCCAGCTGCACCTGATCCAGGGCGTAGTAAATCTTAGCCTCACTGCCTTGCTCCACTACTGTGGCATTCGGGGCGTTCTCCTCGGGCACCAAGCAGGGTGCCTGTCCACCCACGAGCACGGGCTCGGCGGTGCCGCCGGCGCACTCCAGAATGAGCTCAGTAGCGCGGGCTGCGGCGCGCAGTACATTCCACGGGGAAGTGCCGCGCTCAAAGCGGTAGGAAGAATCAGAGCCCAGGGCCAAGCGGCGGCTCGTGAAGCGGATGTTGCTGCGGGCAAACCAAGCGCTCTCCAGCACGATGTCCGTGGTCTCGGCGGTCACGCCGGAGTTCAGGCCACCCATCACACCACCCAGAGCCAGAGCGGCGCCAAAGCAGTTGAAGCAGAAATAGTTGTTTTACCTACCCCACCTTTACCTCCTACGAATACAAAACTTGTTTTACCTTTATTAAATTTAAATAAATCATTTAGTTCTGCGGCAGCCTCTTCCATTTTTTCTGCGGGAACGTGATAAGATTGAGTAGTTTCGTCTAACTCTCCATATTCGCTAGCAATATTAACTCTTGCTGCTTCAATTTCCTGCCCTGCGGCAATAAGAGTTTGAATATTTTTTTGCAAGGTCATAATATTTGCTTGATTTAAGACCGGGATAGTTTACAAATTCAACCTTATCAAAATAATCTGCAAAATCTTCTCTTGCATTTAAATCTAATACAATTGTTTCTCCTATTTCTATGCGTGTTTTTGGATTGCTTCTATAAACAACATAGCATGCACAGACGGTCTCTGCGAAGCCAGAACAGAATGTTCAAT